>NZ_JBEYEI010000014.1:0-241589 GCF_040633895.1 Streptomyces sp. NPDC007863 | reverse complement strand
GGGGGGGCGGGCGCGCGCCCGCGCGGGGGGGCCCCCCCCCCGGCCGGTGGGCCGGGGTGGGCACGGACCGTCCGGCCGGCTACGGGCTGCCGGCCGCCGGCCGGACCGGCGCGGACGGACACCGTGACGCGTCGCGCGTCGCGCGTCTCAGAACAGGGCGCCGCCGGCGAACTCGCCGTGGGCCTCGACCTCGGGCCCCAGCGCGTCCAGCCGGTCCTTGACGTCGAGCAGGACGGCGAGTTCCTCGGGCGTCAGCTCGGTCAGCACCTGCCGCTGCTCCTCCGTGAGCAGATCGACGGCGAAGCCGGCGCGGTACAGCGTGTCGAGCATGTCGGGTGGCTCTCTCATGGAAGACCTCTCGTCGGAGCGGACCGTCCGGTCTCCCGTCCCGGCAGGGCCGCCGGAGCGGGGCGCCCGAGCCGGACGAACAACCGGGTGAGCGCGTCCAGGGTGTGCAGTGCGCTGACGGTCACGGCGGACTCGTGCGCACGGGCGAGCGGCAGGGCGTCGAGGAGGGCGTACACCTCGGCCACGTGCCCGGTGTCGAGCCGGGCGTGGGCGCGGACGGTACGGAAGGCGGCGGCCGGCAGGCCGGTGTGCCCGGCGAGGTACGGGACGAGACCCGGCTCGGGGGAGTGGCCCTCCAGGACGGCCACGTAGCCGAGCAGGGCCACCGGGTGGTGGTGCTCGATCCAGTAGTACTGGGCGCCGGCCAGCGCGGCGGCGTCCGGCGGCGGCACGGCGGCGAGGACGGCGCCGGGGTCCTCCCCGGCGGCCGCGAGGTCCCGGAGCAGCCAGGCGTCGTGCCCCTCCTCCTCCCGGGCGTGGTGCTCCAGGTGGTCGGCGAGCGGACCGCCGAGCGGATCGCCCTCCCCGGCCAGCGTCCGGGCCCGCCCGGCGGCCCGCAGCAGCAGCGGGACGGAGGCGCGGATGACGGTGTGCATGGAGTGGAGGTAGGCGAGGTACCGCTCCCGGAGCCCCTCCGGCCGCCACAGCGCGCCCGCGGCGCCGCGCAGCGCCGGCTCGGCGAGCGCGAGCCGCGCCCGCAGCCGGTCCGAAGCGGACGGCGGGGCGGACGGCGGGGCGGACGGCGGAGCGGACGGCGGGGTGGCGATGCCGGTTCCGGTCCCGGTGCCCGTGCCGGTCACAGGGACGCCTCCGCCGGCGTCGGGCCCCCGGAGGCACCGAGGGCAACGGGCCCGGTGGGGCGGGAGCTTCGGGGGAGTACCCAGGGGGCGTAGGGGGCGCAGCCGTAGTGGCGTACGAGTTCCACCGGGCCCCGGTCGGCGCGCCGCCGGGCGACCGTGAGGTCGAGGAGCGCGCCCGCCGGGCCGGCGGCGTCGGCCGCCGCGCCGGCGGCGACCTCGGGGCGGTCGGCGAATCCCCGGCACTCCGCGCAGGGGGAGGCCGCCGGAGCCGCGTCCGGCAGATGGCGCTCGCGCAGCGCGGGGGCGCCCATCGCGCGGACCAGGCGGAGCAGCGGTGAGCCCAGGGTCCGGGCGCGTACGGCCGCCCAGTCGTCGGACGCGAGGTGGCCGAGCGTCAGATGGGCCGGGGCGGGGCGCCGGTCCACGACCTCCTGGTTGCAGCAGGCGAGGACCGTGCCGTCGAAGGCCACCACCGGCCAGGCGGCCATCGCGCAGGGCGCCGGGGGCGCGGCGGCCGCCCGGTACCGTGCCGGGCGGGCCGGGCCCGCCCAGGACGCCGCCCTGCCGACCGCGCGCACCTCGTTGACCAGCGCCGGGACCGTACCGTCGAACTCCCGGTCGATCGCACGGGTGACGTCCGCGAGGTACGGGTCGTCGGGGCCGTCGCCGGTGAGGTGGAGGCTGACGGCCGGTCCCGCCTCCCGGATCTCCCGCAGCGCGCGGAAGACGGCGGAGCGCGGCACCTCCCGCTCGTGGTGGACGTCCAGGCTGGCCGAGAAGTGGTCCACCGAGGCGAGGGCCCGCAGGACGGAGGCCGGTACGACACCGGACCCGGACCCGGACCGGGGGCGCGCCCCCGCGCGGGCGAAGAACATGCCGCTGAGCACCGCCGTCCGGGTCCCCGCCGCGCGCGCGGACGCGCTGAGGTCGGCCACCAGGCGGGGGAGGAGGAGGGGTTCGCCGCCGGTCAGCATCATGACCTCGGGCCGGTCGTCCGGACCGAAGGAGCCGACGAAGCGCCGCAGCAGGCCCGGCTCCGGCCGCTCGCGCGTCTCGGGCGCGGAGGCGGTCGAGCAGTGCGCGCAGCGCAGGGGGCAGCGCCGGGTGAGCGTGACCAGCAGCCCCGCGGCGGGCACGGGACGCAGGCCGATCAGTTCGGCGAGTTCCATGGGACCCCTCCCTACGGCGACGTGGGCCCGCGGGGCCGTGGAAGGCCGTGAGGGCCGTGGAGGGGCCGCCCGCGGGGGCCCGCCCAGCCTCGCGCGGGGCGGTAGGGCGGCGCCCCGGGGACGGTTCGCCTTCGGTATGTCCGCAGGCCGGCCGGGCTGCGCGGGGCCGCGACGGGTGCGCGGGCGCGGTCCGGCGGCGCCGTGCGCTGGCGCCATACCGAGGCCATACCGGCGCCGGGTCGTCCCCGGGGCCGGCCGTCCTAACTTTCTCGGCGACGGCAGGCGAGAGCCCGCCGCCGACCGAAGCACCAGGCTCAACCGGCGCCATCGGGTCGACCGGCCCGACCGGGTCAACCGACCCGACCGACTCTCGACGGATGGAGAGAACCATGTCCGAGAACACGCAGCCGACCGAGGAGACCCCCGAGGTCGAGGCCCACAGCATGGTCGGCGAGAACGCCACCGCCCCGGAGGCGTTCGACGACGCCGCCGAGATCATCTGCGGTGTCTACGACAAGGAAGTCCAGGCCTGACGCCTGCGGCACTCCTTGATCAGGCCGGCCCGGTGGGTCTTCCCCGACGGGCCGGCCTCGTCCCCCGTGAGCTCCCGGAGATGAGGAGGTGGACATGACCCTGCGCGTCCTTCAGGGACAGTCCGGAGTGTGGTGCCAGGGCGCCGGCGGGACCCTGCTGCTGCCGTTCGCGTACGCGGTGGACGGGCGGCTGACCGAGCAGGGGCACGCCGAGGTCGTCCGCGCCGGCATCACCGAGCAGCGCCCGCGCAGCCGCTACAGCCTGACGGTCGTCACGGCCACCGACTGCAACCTCGGCTGCCCGTACTGCTTCCAGAACACCGCGCCGGCCGCCCCCGGCCGCTTCGACCCGCCCCGCATCCCGCGCGCCGTCCTCGACGACGCCACCATCGAACGGATCGCGGACTTCACCGGCGCCAGGATGGAGGCGGCCGGACTCGACCGGCTCTTCGTCCTCCTCTTCGGCGGTGAACCGCTCCTCAACCCCGCCGCCTGCCGCGCGCTCCTCACCCGCCTCGGACGGCAGGCGCCGCTCACCGCCTCGATGGTCACCAACGGCGTCCTGCTCACCCCGGCCCTCGCCCGCGACCTCGGCGACCTCGGCCTGCGGTCCGCGCAGATCACCCTCGACGGGCCGCGCGAACTCCACGACGGGCTGCGCACCACCCGCGCGGGCCGCGGCACCTTCGACCGGATCGTCGACAACCTCGCCGCCGCCCAGCGGACCACCGACCTGCGCTTCACCCTCCGGATCAACACCACGGCCGAGGTGCTGCCCCGGCTGCCGGAGCTGGCCGCGCACCTCGCCGATCGGCTCGACGCCTCCCGCTGCGTCTTCGACGTCGCGCCCGTCCTCAACTACGCGGGCCTGTACGACGCCGGCATCGGCAACACGGACGCCGAGCTCACCGCCGTGCTGCGCGGCTACGCCACCGCCCTCGACCTCGGCTTCGAGGTCGGCTGGCCCGGCCGGGGCGCCTGCGGCTTCTGCACCGAACGGGACGGCACGACGGGCGCGGTCGTCAACGCCGACGGCACCCTCTACAGCTGCTGGGAGACGATCGGCAAGCCCGGATACGAGGTCGGCACCCTCGACGGGGGCTACGGCGACTACCCGGACCACGCCTGGGTCAGCTGCTCCGAGTTCGCCGCCGGTGAGTCCGGTTCCGGCACCGCCGGCTTCGCCGACCGGATCGCCGTCGGTCTCATGGAGCTGCTGCGCGAGCGCCGCCGCCGGACGGCCCCGAACCCCGGCACGGCCCCGGAACCGGCGGGTGCGCGGTGACGGCGGGTGCGCCGTGAGGGCGCTGTTCTGTCCGCTGTCCGACCCCGGGTACCTCTACCCGGCGACGGCCGTCGCCCTGGAGGCGCACCGCAGGGGGCATGCCGTCACCCTGCTGTCCACCGGGCCGGCCGCCCGGGCGGCCGAGCGGGAAGGCCTCGACGTCCTCGAACCGGGCGAGGCCTTCGCCGTCGGCCGGTGGTTCCGGGCCGGGGAAGGGCAGTACCACCGGATCCTCCAGGCCGCCCGGACCGCCCGGCCGGACGTCCTCGTGACCTCCGTCCTGTGCGTCGGCGCGCTCGCCGCCGCCGAGACCCTGGACCTGCCCGTCGTCGTCCTGGGCCTCGCCTGCCACCTGTGGCCGCACCGCGACGGCCCCGGCCCGGGCGACGCCGAGGACCGCGGCTGGCGCCTGGACGGCGCCCTCGACGTGTACCGGACGCTGCGCGCCGGACTCGGTCTGCCCGGCACCGGACCCGACGGGCAGCGGGCGCTGCTCGGCACCCGGTTCCTGCTGCGCGGCCACCCCGCTCTGGAGCCGCCCGGGGCCGAACTCCCGGAGGGCGTACGGCACGTGGGGCCGTGCTGGTGGGAGCCGCCGGCCGACGAGGCCGCCGACGCCGGGCTCCGCGCGCGCCTGGACCGCACCGGCAAGCCCGTGGTCTACGTCCACCTCGGCCGCGTCTTCGGCGGCGAGAGCCTGTGGCCCTGGATCGGGCGCACCTTCACCGGCGGCGCGTTCCAGGCCCTCGTCGAGACCGGCCGCAGCGAGACCGGCCGCCACGGCGACCCGTACGGCCTCACCGGCATCGCCGCGACCGCCGACGTCACCGTCGTGCGCCGGCCGTGGATGGGCCCCTTCCTCGACCGGGCGAGCCTCGTCGTCACCAACGGCACCAGCGCGCCGGTGCTCGGGGCGCTGCGCCACCGGCGTCCGCTGCTCGTCTCGCCGAACGGCGGCGAACAGCGCGTCCTCGCCGCCGCCTGCCTGCGCGCCGGCGTCGCCGCCCCGCTCGACCGCGCCGCACCCGGCGACGAGCGGCTCCGGGCCGCCCTCGCCGACCGCGCGACGGCCGCCCGCGCCGCGCGGACGGCGGACGCGCTCGACCAGAGCAAGAGCGAGTCGGCCGCCGCGCAGGCCGTCGAGGACGCCTGCCGCTGAGCCGCCCGGGCCCGCGCCGGCCGCCGCCTCCCGAAGTCCCGTCCACCGCACGGAAGGAACCGCACCGTGGCCACCACCACGCCCGCCGACCACGCCGCCGTCGCCTACGACCTGACCGCGCCCTTCTACGACTCGCTCACCCGCCACGACGACTACGAGGCCTTCTCCGCCGTCCTGGAGGACCTGATCAAGCGCGCCGACCCGCCCGGCCGCCGGCTCCTCGACGCCGGCTGCGGCACCGGCCGCAGCAGCGTCCTCTTCGCCGGCCGCGGCTACCGGGTCACCGGCTTCGACATCAGCTCCTCGATGATCGACATCGCCCGGACCCGGCACGCCGGCACCGGCGTCGACTTCCACGTCCACGACATCCGCCGCCCCGCGCCCGGCGAAGGCCCGTACGACGTCGTGCTCTGCATGAGCGACATCGTCAACTACCTCGTCGAGCCGGACCACGTGGCCGAGGCGTTCGCCGCCCTGTCGGCCGTGATGGCCCCCGGCGCGGTGCTCGTCTTCGACGCCAACACGTCCCACGGGTACGACCTGATGACCGAGCCGCACGTCATGGAGGACGACGGTCTGGTCGCCCTCCTCCGGGGCCGGCACCTGGACGCGCACGGCCGCTACCGGCTCACCATGGACGTCTTCCGCGAGCTGCCCGGCGACCCCGGGCGGTGGAGCCGCGACACCGTCGACCACCACCAGTCCCACCACGGCCAGGACCGGCTCGCCGAGCTCCTCGGCGCCGCGGGCCTGCGGCTCGTGGCCCGCCACGGACTGCACATCTCCGGCACGCTCGCGGACACCGTCGACGAGACCGTCCACACCAAGGGCCTCTACGCCGCCGTCAAGCCGCGCACGGACTGACCCCCCGCGCACGCGCCGCGCCGCGCGCCGCCCCGAACCGGAGAAGATCCCATGATCAACCGGAACTTCACACTGCTGTGGACGAGCCAGGCCCTCTCCTGCACGGCCGGGGAGATGGCCGCGCTCGCCCTGCCGATGGCGATCCTGGTCACGACGCACTCCCCGGTCGACGCGGGCCTCGTGGCCACCGCCATCGGCATCGCCGAGCTGATCGCCAAACTGCCCGGCGGACTCATCGCGGACACCGTCGACCGCCGGCGGCTGATGATGTTCTGCGACGCGGCGCGCGCGGTCCTCGCCCTGATCCTGGCCCTGGCCCTGGCCACGGGACGCTTCGGCACCGCCCTGGCGATGGTGACGGGCGCGCTCACCGCCGTCCTGTCGACGGTGTTCTCCCCGGCCGAGGGCGGGGTGATCCGCCAGATCGTGCCCCGGGACCGCCGGCGCGAGGCGGTCACCACCAACATCGTCCGCACCAACGTGGCCATCGCCGCCGGGCCCCCGCTCGGCGGCGTCCTGCTGGGCTTCGGCGCCCCCCTCGTCTTCCTCCTCGACGGCCTGTCGTACCTGCTCTCCTTCGGGCTCGTCTCCCGCATCCGGTACACCTCGCCCCCGGCGCCCGAAGGCCCCGCCAAACCCCGCGGGCTGCGGAACACGGGCGGCGAACTGACCCGCGGCATCCGGTGGGTGGTGCGCCGCCGGCCGCTCCTCGTCCTCATCGGCTTCGTCGCCTACCTCAACCTGCTCGGCCGCGCCGTCGAACTGCTCGCCGCCGTCGAGGCCTCGGAGCTCGGCGCCCGGCCCGTCTCGGCCGGCATCGTCCTCACCGCCGCCGGACTCGGCGGCATCGCGGGCGGCTTCTGCGCCGGGTGGGTGCTGCGGCGGCTGCGCCCGTCGGCGGTGATCGGCACCGTCTGCGGGACCTGGCTGTTCCTCATCCCCCTCACCGCCACCGGCCACCAGGTCGTCACGGTCCTCGCCGTCTTCGCCCTGGTCTTCGCGCTGCCCCTGATCGGGGCGCTGGTCTCGCTCTCCGTGATGCTGGACTCCCCGGCCCACCTCCAGGGCCGCATCTCCACCGCCACGACCATGCTCGCCGTCTCCATCGCCTGGGCGGGGCCGGGCGCGACCGGCTTCCTCATCTCCGGGTCCGGGGCCGAGACCGCCTCGCTGGTCCTCGCCGCCCCCCTCGCCGTGATGCTCCTGCTGCTCCTGGCGAGCCGCCGCCTGCGCACCGACCTCGACACGCTCAGCGCCGACGGACCCGAGGACGGGGACGGGGACGGCCCGGACGGCGCCGTCGAGGCGGCCGTGCCCCCGGGTGGGCCGTCCCGCCGGGGGCCGCTCACCCCCGGGTGAGCAGCGGACTCCGCACGGCCCCGGCCCCGGCCCCGGCCGCCCGCTCCCGAGCGAACAGCCGTACCAGATGCGGGAGTTCGTAGAGCGCGGTGTGCGCGTTGACCTCGCTGCGGGGGGAGGTCAGCAGGCCGGCGCCGATGAGGGTCTCCACCGCGCGGAGGGCCGCGCCCTCGTCCAGGCCGAGCGCGCCGGCCGCCTCCGGCAGGGTGAACGGTCCCTCGGGGGTGCGGGCGGCCAGCCGTTCCGCGTCCCGGCCGCCGCCCGGCGGCAGCTCGTCCCAGTCCCGTCCGAGCCGCCGCCGTACGGACACGTCCCCGGCCGTCAGCTCGTCGAGCGTCCCGGCGGGATCGGCCAGCCGGTCCGCGAACTCCCGCAGCGGCATGTGCCGCAGCACGGCGAGGCGGCTCCCGCTCACCCTGACCGCCAGCGGCAGCAGGCCGCAGGCCCGGACGATCCGCAGCGCGGCCTCCCGGTCGGCGCGGACGCGGGCCCGGCCGACGATCCCGCCGAGGAGCGCGAGGGCGCCCTCGGGGTCGAGCGGCGGCACGTCGACGCGGTGCACCGGCGCCAGACCGCCGAGCGGACCGCGCGCGGTGAGCAGCACCCGGCCCTGCCCGGCCCAGGAGATCAGGGGCCGTACGGCCTCCTCGTCGGGCACGTCGTCGAGGACCACCAGGGCCCGGTGCTCGGCGAGCCACGCCCGCCAGGCCTCGGCGGGCGCCACGCCCGGGGCCGACGCCCCGGTGAGGAGGGACAGTTCGGCCAGGACGGCGTCGAGCGGCCGGGGTGCGCCGGCGCCGTCCCGCATCGCCACCAGGAACCGTCCGTCCTCGAACTGGTCGGCGAGCAGGTGCCCGGCCCGCACCGCCAGGGCGGTCTTGCCCGCACCGGCGGGCCCGGTGAGCAGCACCGCCCCGCCGCGGCCGGGCCCGTGGCCGTCGTCGGCGAGGGCGTCGAGCAGCTCCCGGAGCTCCTCGTCGTGCCCGGTGAAGTCGCCGATGTCCGGCGGCAGTACCGCCCCGGCGCCGCGGCGCGCGGACCGGGACCCCCCGCCGCCCGCCGTGCCGTCGGTGTCGCCGGTCAGGATCGCCCGGTAGCGGGCGGTCATCGCCCCGCCCGGCTCCAGGCCCAGCTCGCGGGCGAGCAGCTGGCGGTAGTCGTCGTACACGGCCAGCGCCTCGGCCTGCCTGCCGGAGGCGCCCAGCGCGGACATCCAGGCCGCCCGGAGCCGTTCGCGCAGCGGATGCCGCTCGACGAGGTCGCGCAGCCCCTCGACCAGCCCCGGCGCCCCGCCGAGCTCCAGCTCCGCCTCCGCCCAGTCCTCGTAGACCGTCAGGTGCCGCAGTTCCAGCCGCTCGGCCTCCTCCGCGAGCCGCGGCGACCCGCGCAGCCCGCCCAGCGGCGGTCCCTGCCACAGGTCGAGGGCCGTGCGCAGCAGCCGGGCGGCGGTCCGGGGCGGCCGGCCCTCGGCGGCCCGCACGAGGGACCGGAACCGCAGCGCGTCCAGCTCCTCCTCGGCCACGCGCAGCACGTAACCGCCGGCGGTGTGCGCGATCCGCTCCCGGCCGCCCCCGGGACCGGCGGGCTCCGGGGGCAGCAGCGCGCGCAGGGCGCTGACGTACACCTGGAGGTTCTTCCGCGCGGTGCGCGGGGGCGCCTCCGGCCAGACGGCGTCCGTCAGCGCCTCCACGGACACCGGGGCGTTGGCGCTGCCGAGCAGCGTGGCGAGCACCACCCGCTGCTTCAGCGGCCCGAGGGGCAGCTCCCGGGGGCCGTGGTGCGCCGACAGCGGTCCGAGGACGCGGAAGCGGACGGCGCCCGGGCCGGGCGCGGGCGCGTGGAGTGGCGGCATGGAGCGGACCCTCCCTGGGGTGGTGGGAAGCCGGCGGGGCCGGTCGTCGTCCCTCGATGCTCGGGCCTCACCGGCCCACCGCACATCGGTGCCGGACCCGTACTCTCCCGGCACGGAACCCCATCCGCCCGCGCCGAACCCCCACATTCCCGCGGCGCCCCCCACCACCGTCCGCCCCGGGCCCCCATACCGCGCCCGCCCCGGCGGTTCAGTCCTGCGCGGCGCTCTCGGCGGTCTCGGCGGACAGGGCGCAGAGGGCCGCGCGGTCGGCGCAGCCGGTCTTCGCGAGGAGGCTCGCGAGGTGCTTCTCCACCGTGCGCGGGGAGATGTGCAGCCGCCGGGCGATCTCCTGGTTGCCCGGCCGTTCGGCGAGCAGCACGAAGACCTCGTGCTCGCGCGGGGTCACGCCGACCTCGCGCAGTCCGGCCGGGATCCGCTCGCGGCCGCCCCGGCGCTGCGAGACGGTCACGCCCGCCTGCCGCAGGGCGGCCCGGCAGGCCGCCGCCACCGGCTGGACGCCCGCGCCGTAGAAGTACTCCTCCGCCGTCCGCAGCCAGGCCACCGGTTCGCCCCAGCCGTCGGCGAGCGCGGCCTCGGCGGTCAGCCGCAGGGCCAGGTGCCAGGCCTGGGGGAAGGCCCGCGCGGCCTCCCCGGCGGCGCGCACGGCCCGCATCGCGCCCGCCCGGTCCTTCTCCCGGCCGAGGAGCACGGCGTCCGCCATGCCCAGGAAGACCCGGTTCCAGGCGAGCGCCGCGCCCGGGGAGGCCAGCGTCTCCCGGTACGCGGCCCGGTCGTCCGCGCCGCTCAGGACGCGCAGCAGCGGGCGGAGCCCGTACCGTCCGCTCAGGTAGAAGAAGCTGGGATGCGCCCGCTCCCAGGCCAGCGCGGCGTCGAGTTCGGCAAGCGCCCGGTCCCGGTCCTCCTCCATGAGCGCCCCCATCGCCTGGCAGAGGCCGCGCTGGAGGGGGACGAGCATCGACTCCTCGCCGCCCGCGCGGCGCAGCCGCGTCAGCGCCTGGTCCCGCTCGCGGGAGCGTCCCTGGTGCGCGGCGGAGGTGGCGCGCACCAGCAGCAGATAGCGGTGGGCGGCGTGGTTGCGGACCCGGACGCTCGCCTCGACCGACTGTTCGACGATCTCCGTGGCGCGCTCCCAGCGGCCGCCGAGGACCGCCTGCATCGCCAGCATGCCGTCGATGTGCTGGAGGAGGGCGAGCGAGCCCAGCTCCCGGGCGGCCGAGCGGGCCGTTTCGAGGCGGGTCGCCTCACCGGACCGCATGAAGGCGTTGGCGCCGAGGCGGACGAGGGCCTCGGCGCGCCAGACCGGGAGGCGGTGCTCCTCGGAGACGGCCAGCATGCGTTCGAGGCAGGCGTCGGCCTCGTCGAAGCCTCGCTCGCGGGAGAGCAGGGCCAGCAACTGCCAGGCCCGGCAGGCCACGACGGGGGTCCGGTGCTCCTCGGCGATCAGCGCGGCCCGTCTGGCGGAACGTTCCGTCTCCGCGAGTTCCTCGCGCCCCGCGTGACCGGGCAGCAGCGTCAGATGCCCCTCGACCACCGCGAGCGCCGCCTCGTGCACCGGCAGCGGCGCCGGCCCAAGCAGGGCCCGCGCGGCCCGCGTCAGGACCAGCGCCTCCTCCCGCTGCTCCGCCATCGTCGTGACCCAGGCGACCTCCACCAGCGCCTCCGCCCGCGCCTCGGCGGCCGGCGAGCCCGCGGGCACCGGCGCGAGGTCGTCGAGGAGGGCGCGGGCCGTGTCGAGCTGCCCGCACTGGGCCTGCGCGACGGCGAGCGAGACCGTGACGGCGTCCCGCCCGTCGTCGGCCGCCAGCTTCCTGGCCCGTTCGAGCAGCACCACCGCCGAACCGGCCGCGCCGGCGGCGAGCATATGGCGCCCGACCAGCACCAGCTGACGGGCGGCCGCCGCCTCGTCACCGGCCGCGAGCCGCAGCGCCGCCACCAACTGGCGCGTCTCGTCGGACAGTTCCCTCCCGGTGTCGCCGGGGGCTTCGAGCACCTCGGCGGCCTGCCGGGCCAGCGCGGCCTGTTCGGCGGGCGGCAGCGTCGCCCGCAGCGCCTCCGCCGTCAGCACGTGACGGAAGGTGTACTGGTCGTACGCGGCCCCGTCCGGGGTGATGATCCCGGCCTCCGAGGCCGAGCGCAGATGCGCGAAGAGCGACCGGTCGTCGAAGCCCGTCACGTCCTTCAGCGCGCTGACGGAGAACCGCCCGCCGAGGGTGGCCGCGGTCAGCAGCAGCGTCCGCACCGGCTCGTCGAGCCGGGCGAGCCGGCGCGCCCAGCTGCGCACGATGCCCGTGGGCACGGTGGGATCGAAGCGCTCGGCGAGCCGCCACCCCTCGTCCGTCCGGCCGAGCCGCCCCGTGTCGAGCAGATCGGCGAGCAGCACCTCCAGGACGTACGGGTTCCCGCCCGCCCGCTCGGACAGCAGCCGGTGCGCGGCCTGCGGCACCTCCCCCCGCCCGGTCTCCAGACACGCGGCGATCATGTCCCGCACCGCCTCGTCCCCCAGCGGACCCAGCTCCCGCGCCGAGGCGGTGCCGCGCAGCTCCGCGGCGTGCGCCAGGTCCAGGGCAGGGCCGGGATCCGGCCGGAGCGTGGCCACCAGGAGCACCGGTAACCCCGCGACGTTGTCGACGAGGTACTCCACCACCGCGACCGTCTCGGTGTCGGCGTCGTGCAGGTCCTCCAGGAGGATCACACAGCCCCGCTCCCGGCCGAGCACCGACAGGAGCCGGAGCAGCGCCTCGGCCAGCTCGATCAGCGAGTCCGGATACCCGGGCGCCGCGCCGCCCCGCCACTCGGGCACGAGGCTCGCCAACGCGGGCCGATAGGGGACCAGTTCGGCGTCGTCGGGCGTCCCCGCCGCCCGGAAGCGCGAGGACAGCGCCTCGGCCAGCGGACGGAAGGGGACGACGAGCCCGGTCGAGGTGGCGCGCCCGCGCAGCACCGGCATGTCGAGGCCGTAGGCGCGGAAGGCGCACTCACCGGCAAGCCGCGACTTCCCGATCCCCGCCTCGCCCACGAGGAACACCGCGCTCCCCGAACCCCGCGCGGCGCCGTCCAGAGCGCGGCCCAGAAGCCCGATCTCGGAGTCCCGCCCTACGATGACCGAAGACGTCGCACGCATGCGCACAAACTACTTGATCTTCTCCCCGCGCGGCAGAGGGCCCGGGGCTGTCCCCGGGCCCTCGATCACCGTGCGGACACCGCTTCGTGACGTGCTGTCAGCCGGTCGTGCGTCAGTCCGCACAGGTGATGGTGAAGGTGGTGAACGGCATGTCCGCGGAGTAGCCCGCCTGGTCGGCCGCCGAGGCCCGCAGGAGCCTGCTGCGCATGCCGAGCCGCCCGCCGACACCGATCGTGACCTCGCCCGCGGGGTGCCCCTGGGCCGTGTTCTCCTGCGCGCTGTCGAGGTGCGTCACCGAGTGGCTGATCTGCATGATTCCCGCCTCGTCCTTCGTGGTTGGTGTGATGCTGCACCGTTGGATGTCGTCGAAGTCGTGCGTGTGCCCCGTGTGCTCAGGAGGTGCCGTGGAGGGCCGGTACGGCCCCGTCCGCGGCGGGGCCCGGCGGCGCCTGCGCCCGGACGGCCGGGCGCAGGAGGAGCGCAGGGGGCACCTGGTCGGGGAAGCCCGCCCTGAGCAGGCCGTGCCCCACCCCCGCCAGCCCGGTCAGCAGGCCGGGATGCGCCACCCGGTCCGGCGTGCCGCAGACCGGGCCCGCCTCCTCGACCGCCGCGAGCAGCGCCCCGGCCCGCCGCACCCAGTGCGGCCGCGCCTCCGGCAGGGCGCCGTGGCCGAGCAGTTCGAGCAGCCCCGTCTCCCCGTGGCAGAGGCTGTCGTCCCCGGACGGCCCGCCCCGCGCCACCGCGTCGACGGTCTCCCCGGCCCAGCGGGCCAGGAGCGGGTCCTCCAGGGCGCCCGCACCGTCCAGGACGGCCAGCGCGATCCCGGCACGCCCCCGGCACCAGGCGCCGGGACGGCCGGACGGCTCGCCGCCGACCGCCTCCCGCAGCGCGGCGAGGCCCGTCCGCCGCGCGTGGTTGCCGCCGCCCGCCTCGGCGAACCGCAGCAGAGCCCACCCCGCCCCCGCGAGCCCCGTCGCCGCGTCGGGCCGCCCCCGCAGCCGCCTGGCGGTGAGCAGTTCGACGAGCCGGTCCGCGCAGGCGCGGGCGGCCCGCCAGGTCTCCGTCCCGCCGGCCGCCCGGTGTCCGGCGAGCAGGGCGACGAGACCGCCGGCGGTACCGGAGCCGTACCCGTGCTCGTGCTCCGACAGGGCCGCCGCGCCGGTCAGGCGCAGGGCGGGCGCCACCCACTCGCCGACCTCGGGATCGTCGAGCAGCCGGGCCGTCTCGGCCAGCGCGTAGGCGATGCCGCCGAGCCCGGTGAACGCCCCCGAGCCCACCACGGCCAGGTTGTCCGGGTGTTCGTGCAGCGCGTCCAGGAGACCGGGGACGGGCGCCAGCGCCGTCCGGGCCGCCTCCGCGTAGTGCCCCGCCCCGGTGAGCGCGGCCAACTGGGCGAGGAACAGGGCCGGTCCGGTGTACCCGCCCGCCAGGTCCGCCGCCATCGGCCCGATCCGCCAGTACCGCTCGTCCAGCAGCTCCAGACCGATCCAGTTGGTGCGCCCGGCGCCCCGGTAGGCCTGGGACACCAGCTGGTCGCCGACGGACCGGGCTGCCGACAGGAGCCGTTCCGGCTCGGGGGCGTAGTCCGCGGTACGGGCCCGCCGGCTGCCCGGCGGGCGGTGCGCGGGCTCGCGGGACGAGGTCACCATCGCGGCCCGGACGATCCACTCCTGGTCCTGCCGGTCCACCGTGTCGAGCGCGGCGATCCGCTCCCGGACCCGGGCGAGCCCGGGCCGCCCCGTCTCCACCGCCGTCTGCCGCCCGCCGCGGCCGCGCAGCCGGGTCCCGCCGGGGCGCGCGGTGAACAGCGGCACGTCCCCCGCCCACAACTGGGCGAGTTCGTCGTCCTCCAGACCGGGGAAGGCGGCGGCGCCGAGCTCGTCGGTGCGCAGCGTCTCCAGGATCCGGTGCCGTGCCGTGGCGTCCGCGAGCAGATCGGGGTGGGTCGACTCGTCGAGCAGCATGGTGTACACCCAGGTCGGGCGCGCCACCACCCGCACCTCGTCGCCGGCGAAGGCCTCCAACGGGCCGCCGGGTCGCAGCAGTTCCTCGCGGGCCCGGCTGATCGCCGTGTACCCGGCGCGGAACCCGGCGCACATCGCCTCGACATGGGCCCCCGGTTCGACGGGCTCGCCGTGCAGCCGCGGCCGGTTGGCGGACTCGCCCATGGTCCCCGCCCGGCGCACCAGACGCATGGTGTCGGTGCCCGCGTCGGCCCAGTCGGCCCGGACCACGGGGGAGACCGCCTGCCGGCCCCCGCCCACCCCGGACACGTCGAGCGCGCTGTCGTCCCCCACGAGCAGCTGCGGCAGCAGCCCGACCCGGTACACCGAGTCGTGCAGGGCCCGCGCGGCCGGGTCCTCGGCGACGGCCCCGGTCAACGGCGGATGGAACAGCGTCTCCAGGTCGACCAGGACCGGATGCCCGCCGACGGCGATCAGGTTCTCGTGGTGCAGGTCCGTCCCGTCGAGGACGTGCAGCAGCGACAGCAGCACCCCCTGGCGGCGGTAGAAGGCCTCCACCTCCGCCGGCTCCGCGCAGCCCCGCGCCTCGACGAACTCCACCCAGCCGTACCGCCCCCGGTCGACCAGCCGGAGCGTCCGCAGGTCCACCGCGCCCGGCAGCCCGTTGAACCACGCCACCAGCTCGTTGAAGTGGCGGTGCACGCCGATAGGCCGGGGCTTGTACACCAGCCGGGCCCCGCCCTCGAACCGCAGCAGCATCACGGAACGGCCGCCCCCGTGCCCGTCCCCCGCCCCCGGCTCGACCCCCGTCAGCCGGCCCGGATCCCCGCCGAGCAGCCGCTCGGAGACGACCGGCAGGTCGTCCGCGAGCCGCGCCAGCATCTCCCCGAGGGCGTCGGCGGCGTCGAGGCTCGCCCGGGAGAGGATCCGCGCGAGCACGGGCCGCCCGGCGAGCAGCGCCGTGAGACCGTCCCGCGTCCCGGCGCGCCCCACGAAGTCCCGGAACCGCGCCCGGGAATCGGCCCCGTCGAGCCGCCCCGCCGCACGCGCCTCGTGGAGGTCGAGCACGAGGGTGCGGGCGGCCGCCCGGGCCAGCCGCCGGCGCAGGTGACGCTCCAGGTCGGCGCGGACGGCCGCCAGGTCCACCCGCCCCCGTACGCCCTCCGGAACGCCCGCCACCAGCCGCTCCCCGGCGCGGTCCGCGAACGGCGCGACGACCCGCTCGAAGCCGCCGAGGCCGGGCAGTTCCCCCTCCGGGACGACCGGCTCCTCCGGCGCCGCCCCCACGGCCCCCAGCGTGAACTCGGCCCAGTCCGGCGTCCCCAGCGCCACGGCCTCCGCGTACCGCCCCGCCCCGACCTCCGGCACGGCGACCGTCCCCCGTCGCCACCAGCGCTCGTCCCCGAACGAGCGCCGCCCGGCGCCCCCCTCGGACCGCTCGGACCGGTCGTGCCGCTCCGGCGCGAAGCCGGGGCCGCCCCCGCCGTCCCGCTTCTCCCCAGCCGCCATCGCTCCTCCTCCGCGGTCCCGGACCGACCGGTCGCCGTGCCGCGTCCATGCTGTCCCGGAGGACGGACCGGGGACATGGGGGCACATCCCCCATCTTTCCGACGGCGGCCGCGCGGCTCCCCGGAGGCGGCGCTCCGTCAGCTCGGGGAGGGCCGCGTCGCGAGGCTCGGGGAGGAGGCCCGGGAGGCGAGGAGGCGGGGGGAGCCGGTGCCGTCGGCGGGCACCGACCAGACGCCGCCGCCCTGCCCGTACGCGAGCGTGCGCGGGTCCAGCCACAGGGCCTGGTCGTCGAAGGCCCGGTCCTCCGCCACCGGGTGTTCGCGGCCGGTGGCCAGGTCGAGGACGTACAGGCGCCAGGGTGCGCGCGGGCCGGGGGAGACCCGCTTCTTGAACGCGATCCGGGTGCCGTCGGGGGAGAGGGACGGGCACTCCACGTTCTCGCGGAGCGCGCGGGCGGACCAGGCCGCCACGTCGCCCTCGACGAGGTGGGTGCGCCCGCCGGTCGACACGGTGGCGTAGAAGCGGTTGTCGTCGGCGGCGAAGGTGACGCCCCAGTAGTTGACGTCGGGGGCGTGGTGGCGCCGGCCGCCGAGGGTCAGCGGGATCTGCTCGATGTTCTTCACCAGGTAGCCGGTGCGCAGGTCGAGGAGTGAGGTGCGGGTGGAGAAGGCCGAGCGGGCGTACGAGTCGCCGGTGGTGAACATCGTCCAGGCGAGCATCGAGCCGGAGGCGGAGACCCGGGCCCGGCTGGGGATGCCCGGCAGGCCGATCCGGCGCACCTCGCGCAGCTCCCGGTCGAGCACGAGCGCGTACGAGCGGGCCGGGACGCCCGGCCTGCGCTGGAGGCAGAGGGCGGTGTTCCCGGCCGCGTGGAAGCGGTCGCAGGCAGGGCCGCGGGCCGCCCGGCCGCCGGGCGCGGCCGGGTCGACGCGGGCGACCCGGCCGGTGGCGGAGTCCCGGGCGTAGAGCGCGCCGGCCCCGCCGTCCAGGACGAAGCCGGGTTCGGCGGCCCGGTCGACGGCCGCCGCGCGGCCCGAGGCCGCCCGCAGCGTGTAGGCGGTGGCCCCGCCGCCGAGCAGCAGCAGCGCGAGCACGATGATCCACACGCGGGTGCGGGTCGTGGCGTCGGTCAGGGCGGACATGGGTCAGTCGGTCCTCTCACGGAGGTCGCGGGGCTCGGGGACGGGGCCGGGGTCGCGGGGGAGGAGGCGGGCGGCGCAGCAGACGGCGGCGGCGAGTGCGACGAGGGCGCAGACGAGCGCGGTCCCCGGGCCGCTCGCGGTCCACAGGGCGCCGAAGGCGACGGCGGCGCCGACGCGGGCCAGCGCCTGGGCGGTCTGGACGAGGGCGAGCCCGCTCGCCCGCCGCCCCTCGGTGAGGAAGGGGCCGGCCAGCGCCATCAGGACGCCGTCGGTCGCGGCGTAGAAGCCCCCGAGCAGGACGAGGACGCCGGGCAGGACGACCGCGTCGGGCAGCGGGACGAGGAGGAGGCCGTACGCGAGGAACAGCGCCCCGTGCCCGTACAGGAGGGGGCCGCGCCGGCCGAGGCGGTCGGCGAGCCGGCCGGCCGGGACGGCGAGCAGCAGGAAGACGGCGGCGGCGCCGAGCGGCAGGAAGGGGAACCAGGTCGGGTCGAGGGCGAGCCGGCGCTGCAGCAGGAGGTAGAGGAACGAGTCGCCGACGGTGGCCGCCCCGAGGAGCGCGGCACAGAGCACGATCCGGCGGAGGCCGGGGGAGCGGAGCGCGGCGAGCGGCACGGCACGCGCGCGTGCCGCCGGCCGCGGGGCGGGGGCGGTGCGGCGCGCGCGGCCGGGGACGAGCAGGAGCCACAGCAGCACGCCGAAGGCCCCGGCGCAGAAGCTGACGGCGAAGACGGCGTCGTACGCGTCGGCCGTCGCCCACAGCAGGGCGAAGGCGGCGAGCGGGCCGAGGAGGGCGCCGGTGGTGTCCATGGCGCGGTGGACGCCGAAGGCACGGCCGAGGTCCTCGGGCGGACTGTGCAGGGTGATCAGGGCGTCGCGCGGGGCGGTGCGGACGCCCTTGCCGAGCCGGTCGGCGGCGAGGGCCCCGGCGATGCCGCCGGTGGCGCCGCCGGCGAGGAGCAGGCCCAGCCGGGAGAGGGCGGAGAGGGCGTAGCCGAGGCCGCCGACCGTCTTGTGCCGCCCGCCGCGGTCGGCGGTGGCGCCGCCGAGGAGCCGTACGAGGGCGGTGGCGCCGGTCGACAGCCCGTCGAGCAGCCCGAACTGGAGGGGGGAGAGGCCGAGTCCGAGGACCAGGTACAGCGGCAGGACGGCGGTCACCATCTCGGAGGAGACGTCGGTGACCAGGCTGACCGTGCCGAGCGCGAGGACGGTGCCGGGGACGCGCCGCCGGACCCCCTGGGGGGCGGGCGGCGCGTCCGGGCGACCGGTGGTCGCGAGGTACATCAGTGGCAGGTGTAGGTCGGGGCGGAGTCCTTGACCCGGTCGTCGACGCCGACGTACTGCCAGGTGTAGGTGGTGTCGGTGAGGTCCAGCCTCAGCACCCCGTAGGTGCCGCTGATCCGCTTCTGGCTGTTCGGCTGGACGGTCTCGATGTCGTAGGGCTCGGCGCCGCCCATGCCGCCGACGATTTCGACGATGCCGCCGGCGGTGGCCCGCCCGTCGGGGTCCTGCGGGGCGAAGCGCTCGTAGTGGTGGTCGTGGCCGTTCAGGACGAGGTCGGCCCCGGCGGCGTACAGGATCTTCCACACCGGCTTGGAGACGGGGTCGTTGCCGTGGCCGCCGGAGGAGTACAGCGGGTGGTGGAAGTAGGCGGCGACGCAGCCCTTGGTGTTCCGGGCGAGGTCGTCCTTGAGCCACTGGATCTGCGCGGGGTCGTCGAAGGAGTTGGAGTCGAGGGCGACGAAGTGCCAGTTGCCCTGGTCGTAGCTGTAGTACGGCTCGCCCTGCGGGTAGGCGATCGAGCCGAAGTACGCCTTGTAGCCGGCGAGCGGGCCGGCCGGGTCGTACGTCTCGTGGTTGCCGGGGACGGGACGGGTCTTCGCCTTGAAGGCGCCCCAGCTCTTGTCGTAGTAGTTCCGGAAGTCCGACAGCAGGGCGTCGTCGTACTGGTTGTCACCCATCGTCAGGTAGAAGGCGGGCGCGAGCCGCTGGGCCAGGGCCGCCGTCTTCGGGTGGGCGCAGGAGCTGCTGGAGGCCGTGCACTGTGCGGCGATGTCACCGGCGGCGACCACCGTGAAGGAGCCGGTGGGCGGGGGCGTCGTGCCGCTGGTGCCGTACACCTCCACCGTGTAGAGCGAGTAGCCGTACGGGGTGCCGCGCGCCGTCCCGTAGACGCGCAGGTGGCGGCCCTGTCCGGTCAGCCCGGTCCAGTCGTCGGTGCCGCCGTTCCCCGCGGTCTCGGTGGCGAGGCGGGTCCAGGCGACGCCGTCGGCGGAGATCTCCACGCGGTACGCCGTGGCGTAGGCGGTCTCCCAGACGAGCTTGACGCGGGAGACGGTGGCGGACGGCCCGAGGTCGACGCGGAGCCACTGCGGGTCGACGCCCTCGGCGCTGGCCCAGCGGGTGGCGGAGTCGCCGTCGAAGGCCTTCTCCGGTCCGAAGGTGCCGTCCTCGACCGACGACGACGTGGCCGGACGGCCCTGGGAGATCAGGGTGTCGGCGGCGGCCCCGGCCCGGTCGGGCAGGGCGAGCAGGAGTCCGCCGACGAGCAGCAGCACGGCGGCGAGCACGAGGGAGAAGGGGGTGGTGGTGCGGCGGGGTGGGGCGGAGGCGGACAGGCGCATACCTGGGCTCCCTGGCCTGAGGGGGAGAGCTGGACACCGTGCCGGGGCACCACGGCGTGGGCCGTCCGCGCCCAAGGGCGAACACCCTGGGACATGGGCGCGGACGACCGACCGCGTGGCGCTCGGGGCGCCACACGACGGGGTGGTGCTCGGCGGCCGGGTCAGAGCTCTCGCTGAGCGCGTCACGTCCCTCGGGGAGGGCCGCCGCGCCGGGCCGCTGCCGGGATGCTAGCCGATAGTAAGGTTTCCTACCAGACTCCGCGTCACCCCATGGCCTCCTCGGGAGCCTCCGCGGTCCGCAGCGTGCCGTCCTCGATCCGCAGCCGGCGGTCCACCCCGATCTCGGCGAGGAACCGCTCGTCGTGGCTGACCACGAGGAACGCGCCCCGGTACGACTGGAGCGCGCCCTCCAGCTGGCCCACGCCGACGAGGTCGAGGTTGTTCGTCGGCTCGTCAAGCAGCAGCAGTTGCGGGGCCGGTTCGGCGTACAGCACACAGGCGAGGGTGGCCCGCAACAGCTCACCGCCGGACAGGACCCCGACCGGCAGATGCGCCCCGGCGCCCCGGAAGAGGAAGCGGGCGAGCAGGTTCATCCGCTCCGCCTCGGGCCGCTCGGGCGCGAACGCGGCGAAGTTCTCCGCCACCGTCCGCCCGGCGTCGAGCAGGTCGAGCCGCTGCGAGAGGACGGCGACGCGTCCGCCGCCCCGCTTGATCCGCCCCGCGTCCGGGGCGAGTTCACCGGCGACGATCCTCATCAGGGTGGTCTTCCCCGAGCCGTTGGCGCCGGTGAGCGCGATCCGCTCGGGACCGCGCACGGACAGGTCGACACCGCCCGCGCCGAACAGCTCGCGGCCGTCGTGCCGGACCCGCAGCCCCTCGCCGAGGAACAGGTCGCGCCCGGCGGGCACCTGCGTGTCCGGCAGGTCGAGGACCAGCCGCTGCTCGTCCCTGAGCGCCCGCCCGGCCTCGTCGAGCCGGGCCTGCGCCTCGCCGACGCGGGAGGCGTGGGTCTGCCCGGCCCGGCCGGCGGACTCCTGGGCGCCGCGCTTCATGGTGCCGGCGAAGATCTTGGGGAGGCCGGCGTTCTTGAGGTTGCGGGCGGCGTTGCTCGCCCGCCGCTCGGCCCGCTCGCGGGCCTGCTGCAACTCCCGCTTCTCGCGCTTCAGTTCCTGTTCGGCGTGGCGCACGTTCTTCTCCGCGACGTCCTGTTCGGCGCGCACCGCCTCCTCGTAGGAGGTGAAGTCGCCGCCGTACAGGCGCAGCCGGGAGGAGCCGAGCTCGGCGATGGAGTCCATGCGGTCGAGCAGCGCCCGGTCGTGGGCGACGACCAGGAGGAGGCCGTCGAAGTCGGACAGCGCGTCGTACAGCTTGTGCCGGGCCTCCAGGTCGAGGTTGTTGGTCGGCTCGTCGAGCAGCAGCACGTCGGGCCGCCTCAGGAGCTGCGCGGCGAGCCCGAGGGAGACGATCTGGCCGCCGCTGAGGGTGCCGAGGGCGCGGTCGAGGGCGAGCGCGCCGAGCCCGAGCCGGTCGAGCTGGGCGCGGGTGCGCTCCTCGATGTCCCAGTCGTCGCCGATGGTGGCGAAGTGCTCCTCGGCGACGTCGCCGGACTCGACGGCGTCCAGGGCGCGGATGACGTGGGCGACGCCGAGGACGTCGGCGACGGTGAGGCCGGCGGTCAGCGGGAGGCTCTGCGGCAGGTGGCCGAGGGTCCCGTCGACCGTGACGGAGCCCCCGGTGGGCCGCAGCTCGCCGGCGATGAGCTTCAGGAGGGTGCTCTTCCCGGAGCCGTTCGGCGCGACCAGGCCCGTACGGCCGGCGGTCAGGCTGAAGGACAGCTCGTCGAAGACGGGGGTGTCGTCGGGCCAGGAGAAGGAGAGGCCGGAGCAGACGACGGTGGCGTGGGACATGAAGGTGACCTCGCGGGGAGGGAGGGGGCGGCGGCGGGCGCGCGGACACGGCTCCGCCCCGGGCAGACGGGGGACTGAGTGCTGGGGTACGACGAACGGGCCACCCCGGTGTGCGCTCCTCGGCGCGTCCGGTGGCCGTCAGATCCGGATCTCACCCGGAGATGTCGTCGTCACCCGCCACGTCTGCTGCTCTCCTCGATACACGATCAACGTCCCCACCAGCGTAACAGCCGGACCCCGCGGACCGGCGGGAATTCACGCCCGGGGCGAGGGCGCGGCGGGGTGCGGGTGGGCCTTGGCGAGGGTGCAGACGCCGTCGGCGCACCGCCGCTCCAGACGGCCCCGGGAGATCGTCTGCGCCAGGCCGACCGCCCAGCAGGTGGGGCAGCCGCGGAAGGCGATCAGGGCCAGCGGGGCGGCGAGCAGGCTGACGGGCCCGGCCACCGGCACCAGCGCGACCGCCCCGATGACCAGTCCGAATCCGAGCGCGCCGCGCGCGAGGTGGCGGGGGACGGAGCTGCTCGCGTAGTCGGGGCCCTGGGGAGTGGTGGTGGTCATGGGTGCGGGTCTCCTTCGGAGGGGCGGGCCCCGGGGGCCGGGTCCGGGGCCGTCAGGGAGTGGCGGAGGGCGGTGCGGGCGCGGTGGAGGCGCGACTTCATCGCCGCGTCGCTCAGGCCGAGGGCGCGGGCCACGGCCCTGCCGGGCAGGCCCTGGACGTCCCGCATGATCAGGACCTGCCGCTGGTCGCGGGGGAGGGCGGCGACGGCGGCGGCGATCCGCCGCGCCTCCAGGCGGTGCAGGACGGCCTCCTCGGCGGAGGGTTCCGAGGCCGCCTCGGGCCCGGCCTCCGGCTCCTCGCCCCACCGGACGAGCCGGCGCACGTGCCGGAGGCATTCGTTGCGCACGATGCGGAACATCCACGAGGCGAGCGCCCCGGACGCCCGCAGGGTGCCGATCTTCCGGTACAGGGTGATCAGCGCCTCCTGCGCCGCGTCCTCCGCGTCCTGCGGCGAGGCGCACAGGGAGAGGGCGAACTTCCGCACGTGCGGCTGGGATTCCAGGACGACGGTGGTCAGCGAGGCGACGTCGCCGTCCTGCGCCGCCTTGACCAGCCGCTCGTCGGGCCAGGAGAAGGGTCGGTTCATGTGCTCATCCTCGTCGTGTTCCGCGGACTCCGGGGCCGGGACCGGGCGGGGTCAGGCCCGGCTCCGGTACCGCCGCAGCAGGTGCCAGGAGCAGGCTCCGACGAGGACCGCTCCGACGACGACGAGGGTGGTGACCAGCATGGTGTCTCCTTCCGGCGACCGGCCCGTGCGGCCGGTACGGGGATAGGAGACGGCGGGACCCGAAAAGGATTCGCCCCCGCCGCGGAAATCTTCCGTGGCGGGGGCGCGTCCCCCTCGGGGGAGCCGGGCCGGTCCGGCCGGTCAGACCGGCAGGCGCGTCAGGAGGCCCGCGAAGTCCGTGCCCGGCGGGAGGGTGCCGAAGGCGAGGCCCTGGTCGCCGGAGAGGCGCGACGCGCAGAAGGCGTCGGCCACCGCCGCCGGGGCGTGCCGGACGAGCAGCGAGCCCTGGAGGACCAGCGCGGCCCGCTCGGCGACCCGGCGGGCGCGCACCGGGGCGTCCTCGGTGAGGCGCAGCTCGCCCTGGAGGGCGGTCCAGGCCGCGTCGAGCCGCCGGTCGGCGCCGGACGCGGCCTCCACCTCCGTACGGAAGGCGTCCAGGGCCTCCGGTTCGCGGGCCAGGGCGCGCAGCAGGTCGAGGGCGCTGACGTTGCCGGAGCCCTCCCAGATGCTGTTGAGCGGGGCCTCGCGGTACATGCGCGGCATGCCTGACGCCTCGTCGTAGCCGTTGCCGCCGAGGCACTCCAGGGCCTCGGCGACCGCGGCCGGCTGCCGCTTGCAGACCCAGTACTTGCCGACGGCGGTGGCCAGCCGGAGGAAGGCGCGCTCGCGCTCGTCGCCGAGGCGGGCGCGGTCGGCGGCGCCGGCCAGGCGCAGGCCGAGGGTGGTGGCCGCCTCCGATTCGAGGGCCAGGTCGCCGAGGACGTTGCGCATCAGCGGCTGGTCGATCAGCGTGGCGCCGAACGCCGAGCGGTGGCGGGCGTGGTGGGCGGCCTGCGCGAGCGCGCCGCGGATGCCGGCGGCGGAGCCGAGCACACAGTCCAGGCGGGTCATCGTCACCATGTCGATGATGGTCCGCACGCCCTTGCCCTCGGTGCCGACGAGCCATGCGACCGTGTCGTCGAACTCCGGCTCGCTGGAGGCGTTGGAGCGGTTGCCGAGCTTGTCCTTGAGCCGCTGGATGCGGAAGGTGTTGCGGCTGCCGTCGGGCAGGACGCGCGGGACGAGGAAGCAGGAGAGCCCACCGGGCGCCTGCGCGAGGACGAGGAAGAGGTCGTTCATCGGCGCGCTGGTGAACCACTTGTGGCCGCGCAACCGCCAGGTGCCGTCCGGGAGTTCGGTGGCGGTGGTGGTGTTGGCGCGGACGTCGCTGCCGCCCTGCTTCTCGGTCATGCCCATCCCGGCGAGCAGCCCGCGCTTCTCCGTCGGGGTGCGCAGGCCGGGCTCGTACGACCGGCTGGTGAGCAGCGGCACGTACGTCTTCGCGAGCTCGGGGGAGTGGCGCAGCGCGGGGACGACGGCGTACGTCATCGAGACCGGGCACAGGTGGCCCGGTTCCAGCATGGTGGCGAGCATGAAGCTGCCGGCGCGCGCCACATGGGCGCCGGGCCGCTCGTCGGCCCAGGCGGCGCCGGCGATGCCCTCGCCCACGGAGAGGTCCATCAGCCGGTGGTACGCCGGGTGGAACTCGACCTCGTCGATCCGGTTGCCGTACCGGTCGTGGGTGCGCAGCTCGGGCTCGTTGCGGTTGGCCTGGTCGGCCCAGTGCTGGGCCTCCTCGCCGGTGACGACCCGGCCGAAGCGGTGCAGGTCCTCCAGGTGCCAGCCGGCGCCCTCCCGGACGACGCCTTCGAGCAGCACCGGGTCGTCGGCGGCGTCGTGGCCGGTGAGCGGCGGGGTCTGGTTGGTGACGGTGTGCGTCACGGCGGTGGGGCGGCTCTGGGGAGTGCTCGGGGCGGGGCCGGAGCCGGGAGTCGTGGTCACGGTGTGCGCTCCTCAGGAAGGCGGGTGTCGGGCGGACGGGGAAGGGCGACGTGTGCGTGTGCGTCTGCGTCTGCGGGGGTGAATGCCGGTGCCGGTGCCGGTGCCGGTGCCGGTGTCGGTGTCGGATGGCGAAGGTGGCGGTGGTCAGGGCGCGGGGGCGCCCGCGCAGCGCAGCGCCATCGCGGTGAGTTCGGCGAGGAGGGCGTCGGTGGTGGAAGTGCCCGGGGCGCCGAGCGGGTCGACGAGGACCTCGCCGACCGCGCCGGTGAGCGCGGCGGCGGTGATCTCCCCGTTCTGCTCCGGCAGTACGCCCTGCGCGATGCCCTCGCGCACCACCTCGGCGAAGAGCGCGCGGTAGCGGCGCCGGTAGTCGAGCCGCTCGGCGCCGACGGCGGGCTCGGCCGGGGCGGCGAGCAGGGCGTAGGCGAGCCCGCGGTTCTCCAGGGCGCGGCGGGCGAAGACCCGGACGCCGCGGCTGAGCCGCTCGACGGGGTCGCCGGGCTCGGCCAGGACCTCGCCGAGGACCTCGACCTCGCGCCCGGCGGCGCGCCGGAAGACCTCCACGGCGAGCGCCGCCTTGGAGGGGAAGTGCTGGTAGACGGAGCCGGCCGCGATGCCGGCGGCGTCGGCGACGGCCGTCACGGACGCCTGGGCCCAGCCCACTTCGGCGACGACGGAGGTGGCGCAGGCGACCAGGTGCTCCCGGGCGGTTTCGAGCCGGCGGAGCTCGGCGGGGGTCTTGCGGTAGGCCATGGAAGAAGTGAACCACCATTCAGAATTTCCCGCCAGGGTGCGGAGGCCCGGTGGCGCCGGCTGTCGGTGGCGTCTGGTTGCATGCCCGGCGTGAACCTGCCACGCCATGACGACGAAGCCCCCGACGGCACGCCCGCCGAAACCCTCGCCGAAACCTCCGCCGACACCCCCTCCGAAGCGCTCGAATCGCTCCTCGGCTGGCTGCGGCGCCGCGTCTGGACCGACTCCGACGAGCTCTGCTGTGCCGAGCCCGGCCACCCCGACGGGCACGTCTGCGGGACGGCGCCGGAGGGCGAGGCCGCGTTCGACGCCCTCCGGCGGGCGCTCGTCGAGCGGTACGGGCGGGCGCGGGACCTCGCGCGGGACGGGGCCGTCGACCCGTCCGTCACCGACCTCACCGGGCTGCCGCTGCTCGCGCCCTTCGGGGACGGGGTGGTCGGCATGCGGGGCTGGTCGCACGGCGGACGGTGGATCGGCCTCGGAGCCGTACGGGGTCCGCTCGGCGTCCGGCCCGTGCTGGTCGTCGCGGAGGGCCGGAGCGCGGCCTCCGGGATCCCCGAGGGGTCCACCTGGCTGGGCGGGGTCCTCGCCGCGACCGGCCGGAGCCTGGGCGGGCCCCGCCACGCGGTCGACTGGGCGGCGGTGGAGGACCGGCTCGGCACGGCGCTTCCCGTCGACTACAAACAGCTCGCCGAGGTCTTCGGCGAGGGCGCCTTCGACGGCTACCTCCGGCTGTACGTGCCCGGCTCGGACGGGAGCGGTCCGGGTGGGCGCGGCTCGGGCGGGAGCGGCTCGGACCTGGCCGGGAACGCGTTCCGGCTGGCCGACCACGCGCGCGTGCACGGCGGCACGCTCTGGGAGCCGTACGAGGTGTACCCGGCGCCCGGCGGCCTGCTCCCGTGGGGGGACACGGAGCAGGCCGACACGTTCTACTGGCTCACCGAGGGCCGCGATCCCGACCGCTGGCCGATCGTCGCCGTCGAGGACGACTACGACTCCTGGGTCAGGTTCGACGGCACGATCACCGAGTTCCTGTACCGCCTGCTCACCGACCGGCACCACCCCTTCTCCACCGCCCGGTACTTCGACCGGCACTGGTTCGAGTCGTACGGGGAGGAGGACGTGGAGCCGGACCCTACGGGGTGACCGCGATGTTGGTCAGGCCGCTCGTGGCGCCGCGCACGGTGTTCGAGGCGTGGACGACGTTGAGCCGGCCCGGGCACTTCGACGTCGACGTGACCTTGACGGCGTACGCCCCCGCCCCGCCCAGGTCCGAGTCGTTGCCGCGCCAGACGTTGCCGCAGCCGTTCGGGAAGGCGGGCGTGGTGGCCGGGTTGTGGGTCTCGTATCCGTTGGCGAAGGTGCCCGGCGGGGTGAACGTGCCGGTGTTGTCCTCGATGAGGTAGTCGACGCCCTTCACGTCGATCCACGAGTCCGCCGAGTTCTGGCCGGTGATCCCGCGCCCGTCGAAGGTGTTGCCGCGGATGACGCCGCCGAAGGTGCCCTCCTTGACGTCGATCGCCTCGGCGGCGACGTTCGGGCCGATGCGGTTGTTCTCCACCCGCACCCGGTCCGAGCGGTCGGCGCCGCCCTCGTTGCCGTGGCAGCCCCAGTTGGAGCCTGCCGAGCCGATGTACACGCCCTCGCCGTAGCCCGGCTGGACCAGGCCCGTCTCCTCGACCGTCGAGTCGCGGAGCACGCCGTCCGCCGAGGAGCGGCGGAAGTGCACGCCCTCCTCCTCGACGCGGTGCACGTGAAGGCCGTCCGCCGTCACGTGCGGGGAGGCGTCGACGACCAGGCCCTTCTTGGAGTCCCGGACGGTGAAGCCCTCCAGGTTCCAGTACGGCGCCCCGTACAGCCACAGGCCGTAGCCCGGGTCCCAGCCGGCGGTCGGGACGGGGCAGGAGGGGCCGCTGCCGCTGGGCCCGTCGTTGACGAGCACCGCCGTGCGCGGGCCGGTGAGCGTGATCGGCCGGTCCGCCGCGCCGGGCCGCTGCGCGACGAAGGAGCCCCGGTACTCGCCGGGGGCCATCCGGATCGTCTGCCCGGGAACGGCCGAGGCGAGCGCGGCCCGGAGCTCCGCCGCCGTGGCGACGTCGACGAGGGGACCGGTGGGCGGGGTGGTGGTGGGGGTGGGAGTCGGCGTCGGTGTCGGCGTTGGTGTCGGGGTCTGCGTGGGTGTCGGGGTCGGCGTCGCGGTCGTGGGTGTGGGTGTGGGCGTCGGGGTGCCGCCCGCGCACGGGGCGCCGTTGACCGTGCAGTTGAGCGGGAGGCCGAGGCCGCTCGCGTTGAAGCCGAAGCCCTGCGTCCCGCCCGGGGCGACCGAGCCGTTCCAGGAGACGTTGGTGAAGGTGTAGTGCCGGCCGCTCTGGGTCTTCGTCGCCGACCAGTGGCTGCTGACCGAGGTCCCCTCGGGGAGGTCGAACTCGACCGTCCAGCCGGTCGCGGGAGCGTCCCCGGAGTTCGCCACGGTCACGTCGGCGCCGTAGCCGCTGCTCCAGACGCTCGCCCGGGCGACCGAGGCCGTGAGGGCGGGGGCGGTGTCGGCGCGGGCCGACGGGGTCGGCAGCCCCGCGGCGACCAGGCCGGCGAGGGCCGTCGCGGCCGCGGCCGGAATCGCTCTGCGCATGGTGGGTCGTCTCCTCGTGCCGGATGCCTGTTGTAAGTAAAGCTTCCTTACTGTTGCGGGCACGTCAACGGAGTCGGCGGGTCGATCCTCCGCGCGCAAGGATCCGAACGCATCCCGAACGCACCCCGGACAGGGCCCACTTCGCGCCACAGCGGGGCGACGACCCGACCGGTGGCGCGCTGTCGCCCCGCGCCACCGCGCCCCTACAGTGCGAGGTGACCGCGCGCCACCCCTCCCCGCACGCGAGGGCGTGCGGACGCCGAACAGGAGCCGCTCCGTGGGCATCCCCGAACTCGACCCCGACCTCGTGGCCCGGTGGCACGCCGACGGGGGCGAGCTGGTCGACCTGCTCACCCTCGTACGCGAACGGCTCGGCGGCATCGGCGCGTTCCGCCCCGCGCCCGGTGCCCCGCCCACCGTGCTCGTCACCGACCCCGACGCCGTCCGGCACGTCCTGGCCCAGCACCCCGACCGGTACGTCAAGCGCTCGCACCGCGCCCGCGTCCTCGTCGGCGACGGCGTCCTCTCCGCCACAGGCGAGGCCTGGCAGCGCCAACGCCGCCTCCTCCAGTCCCAGTTCACCGGCCCCGGGATGCGCCGCTACGAGGAGCGGATCGCCGCCGCCGCCCGCGTGACGGCCGCGCGCTGGGAGGCGTACGCCCGCACCGGGGAGGTCTTCGACCTCGGCGACGAGATGCGGCGCTTCGCCCTCGACACCATCTGGCGCGCCCTCACCGGCCACCCGCTCGACCCGGACACCGAGGGGGAACTCGCCGCCGTCGCCGCCGTGGTGGCCGTCCTGCCGAGCCTGCCCGCCGACACGTTCGCCGCCCAGACGGCCGTCGCCTCCGACATCGCCCGGATCGACGCCGTCGCCGAACGGGCCGTCCACGCCGCCCGCGACGCCGGTGCCGGACCCGACGGCCCCGGGCTGCTGCGCGTCCTCGTCGAGGCCGCCGAGACCCGGCCCGAGTACACCGACCGGCTCATCCGCGACGAGATCGTCACCCTCCTCGTGGCCGGGCACGAGACCACCGCCACCACCCTGACCTGGCTGTACCTCCTCCTCGACCGCCACCCCGAGGCCCGGGAACAGGCCCTCGCCGCCGGCCCCGAGGGCTCGCCCGAACGGCAGCGGGCCGTACAGGCGCTCGTCCACGAGACGCTCCGGCTCTACCCCTCCGCCTGGATCCTGCCCCGGCACGCCCCCGAGGCCGACACCCTCGCCGGCCACGCCCTGCCCGCCGGAACCGACCTCCTCGTCTGCCCCTACCTCACCCACCGCGACCCCGAACTCTGGCCCGAACCAGAGGACTTCGACCCCACCCGCTTCACCACCCCCGGCCGCCGCCCCGGACACCCCGGCGCCTACCTGCCGTTCGGCATCGGCCCCCGCGCCTGCCTGGGCCTCCAGTTCGCCCTCCGGGAGTCCGTCACCCTCCTCGAACACCTGTTGCCGGGCCACGTCCCCCGTTTCCGCTCCCACCCCGCCCGCACCGCGTACGGCCTCACCGTCCGCCCCGACGGCCCCACCCCCGCCGCCCTTTCCGGCGCCCGGGAGGAACCTCACGCTCCGATGCGCTAACCTCCCGGCTTGTCCCAGGCGCGGGAACGGCCCGGAAGAGGCGGGCGGGGCGGGAGAAGACAGGTGACGCAGTTCGAGGACCAGGTGCCCTTCGTGGCGCGGCTGGAATCCGACGACAGGCAGACGCTGTTACGCAGCGGAAGCCCCCTCGTCTTCCCCGCCCGCCAGATCCTCCTACGCGAGCACGAACCCTCCACGCACGTCCTCGTCATCCTCTCCGGCTGGGCCAAGGTGACCTCCGCCGCGCCCAACGGCTACGAGGCGCTCCTCGCCCTCCGCGGCCCCGGCGACATCGTCGGCGAACAGGCCCTCCTCAGCGGCCGGCCCCGGGGCGCCACCGTCACCGCCCTCGAACAGGTCGACGCCCTCGCCTTCGACGCCGACCGCTTCGGCACCCTGCTCGACGAACGCCCCGGCATCGCCCGCAAGTTGCTCGCGCTCACCGCCGACCGCACCCGCGACAGCGACCGCCGCCGCGTCCAGTACGCCTCGCTCAACGTGCAGGAACGCCTCGCGCTGCTGCTCCTCGAACTCATCCGCACCCACGGCGAGGAGTCCGCCGACGGCGTCCAGCTCACCGCCGGACTCACCCAGAGCGAACTCGCGGGCTCCGTCGGCGCCTCCCGCGAGGCCGTCGCACGCCTCCTCAAGCAGCTGCGCGAACGCGGCATCGTACGCACCGGCCGGCGCGGCCTCGTCGTCGTACGACCTGACGTACTCCGCCGGATAGCGCGCGCCGGAACCACCTGAGCGCGCCCCCGGGGCGCCCCCGCGTCACCCCCCCCACGTGCCCCGGACGCCTCCGCGCGCCCCCCGCGACGCACCCCCGGCGTTCTGTGCACACGGTCACAGACGCGGTGTGCCCGCTGCCGTCGCCCCGATCCCCCCGCGACTGACATCGTCGCGAATGTCCCCACGGCCCCACCGAAGGCCCCGTCACCAGTGGAAGGCGTCCATGCGCGAGCCCGTCAACAGGACCATCCTGCTCCTCGACATCGAGAAGTTCAGCCGCCGCGACGACGTGGTGCAGGCCGTGCTCCGCCGCCGCCTGAACAACCTCGTCGACCAGACGCTGGAGGCGGCCGGCGTCGAGCCCACCCAGCAGTACCGCGAGGACCGGGGCGACGGCCTGATCGTGCTCCTCAGCGGGGACGTCGCCAAGACCGCCCTGCTGCGCGCCCTCCTCACCACCGCCCCCGACCTGCTCCACGAGCACAACCTGCTCGCCTCGGACAGCGCGCAGATGCGGCTGCGGATGGTCCTCGCCGCGGGCGAGGTCGCCCACGACCCCCACGCCAGGACCACCGGCGGCATCGTGGGCCACGACCTCAACCAGGCGTGCCGGCTGCTCGACGCCGACGTCCTGCGCGCGGCGCTCGCCGCCCGCCCCCACGAGCACGCCGTCCTCGCCGTCAGCGCGCCCGTCTACGAGGGCATCGTCCGGCACGGACACCGGGGCGTCCGGCCGGAGCTGTTCCGGTCCGCCGGCGTGCCGGTGAAGGACGGCGTACTCGCCGCCTGGATCCACCAGGGCGCCGGGGAGTCGGCTGACCCCGAGCCCGGGCACGCCCCGGAAGCCGGGGCCGCGCCCGGTCCCGTACCGCAGGCGTCGCCGGCCGAACCCGGCGCGCCCGCACGGGAGTCGGAGCCGGAGCGCGCGCCTGAGCCGAAGCCGGAGCCGGAGCCCGCGCGGTCCGCGCCCGTCTTCCACTTCCACGGCGCCCCCGTCGTCCACGGCTCCTTCGTCGCCGGTGACCAGCACGGCGTCAGCGGCGGCACCGTCCACGGCGACGTCGTCCTCGGCGGCACCGAAGGGAGCCAGGCGTGAGCGTCCCCCAGGAACAGCCCCCCGCCCCCGGCGAGCCGGGCGCCCCGCCGCCCGAGGGCGCACCCGCCGCCGACGCGGCCACGGAGACGCAGTACGACGGCACCGACACCGACACCGAGACCGAGTACGCCTGGCACTCCCGCCGCGACCTCTACCGGCACAGCCCCGGGTTCATGCTCGGCCACTCCGCCCGCATCGGCGGCTCCGTCGTCGCCGGCGACCAGCACGGGGTGAGCGGCGGCCACGTCACCGGCGACGTCGTCCTCGGCAGCAAGGTCGAGTACCACCTCGGCGGGGACACCGAGGAGCGCTCCGGCGAGATCCCCGCCTCCGAAGTCGAGGACCTCGCCCGGCACTTCGTGCGGCCGCGCGCCGAGGACGGGGACGGTGCCGCCGGCCAGGAGGGGCAGGAGGGCCAGGAGGAGGACGGGCCGTTCGGGCGCGCCCTCGACGTGCTGAGGACGCGCCGCGTCGTGATCCTCTCCGGACCCGCCACCACCGGACGCCGCACCGCCGCCCTGATGCTGCTGCGCGAGGCCGGCGCCCGCTCCTACCGCGCCCTCGACCCGGGGCTCGGCGCGGGCCGGCTCGCCGGAGAACTCCGCGACGGCTGCGGCCACGTCGTCGCCGACTTCGCCGCCACCCCCGAACGCCCCCTGCTCGAACACCACCTCCGCGCCCTCGGCGAACGGCTCCAGGCGACCGGCGGCCACCTCGTCCTCGTCACCGGACCGCACCCCGCCGTCCCCGCCGGCATCGGCCACGTGGCGTGGCGGCCGCCCGAGCCCGAGGCCCTGCTCGCCGGACACCTGCGCACCCGGGACCTGGCGGGCCGGGACGTCGCCGAACTCCTCGGACTCGCCGAGGTGAAGGCGGTCCTCGCCCACCACCGGCCGGTCGCCGAGACCGCCCGCTTCGCCGACCACGTCGCCGGTCACGCCCGCGGGACGGTCACGCTCGCCGCGCTCGGATCCTTCGGGCACGTCGCGGCCGAACGGCAGGTCCGCGCCTGGTTCGACAGCGGTGAACACACCCTCCACGACAAGGCGTTCCTCATCGCCCTGGCCACCTTCGACGAGGCCCCCTACCCGCTCACCGCCGAACTCGGCGACAGCCTGTACGGACTCCTCCAGCGCATCGAGAACCCCGGCGAACCGGCCCGCATCCCCGTCTTCGGTACCTCCAGCGCCCAGCGCGTCGAACAGGCCCTCGCCGAGAGGTACCAGGAGCCGGAGCAGACCGAGTGGGGACCGGTCCTCCAGACCAAGGTCCAGTTCCGCGACAAGCTCACCGCGCTCACCCTGCTCCGCGAGGTCTGGACCGGCCACCCCTCCTCCCGCCCCGCCCTCGTCACCTGGCTGCGACGGCTCGCCGACGACCCCCGGCCCGTCGTCCGCACCCGGGCCGCCGCCACCGCCGCCGTCATGCTCCAGGCCGACCTGCCGTCCGCCATGGCGCTCCTCGTACGCGGCTGGGCGGGCGACCGCAGGCTGCGGGCCCGGCTCGCCGCCGCCAACGCGCTCGCCCTCGCCCACCACCTCGGCGCCCCGCACGTCTCCCGCGTCCTCGCCGAGTGGTGCACCGCCCCCGACCACCGGCTGCGCTGGACCGCCGTCCGCGCCTACGCCCTCGTCGGCGACGCCTTCCCCCACGAGGCCCTGCTCGCCCTCACCGAGGCCGTACGGGGCATGGAGGCGCGCGGCGGGCCGGTCCGCGGCTGGGCGGAGGAGCGCGACGAACTCGCCCAGTCCGCCGCCGCCCTCCTCCTCGCGGGCGGACAGGAGGCGGCCGGCCGGGGCGACTGGAGCGCCGCCGCCGACCTGTGGGTCGACCTGCCGGGCCTCGCCCGCGGCGCCACCCGCGACTTCGTGCTGCGTGCCCTCGTGCACGCCTGCGGCCCCACCGACGGCCCCGACGGCTTCGGCCGCCCGCTGCTGCTCGACCTGTTCGGCCGGGCCGACCCCACCCCCGGAACGGACGGGGCGGCCCTGCGCCAGGCCCTCGCCGCGCTCTGGCGCAGCGTCCTCAACGACCCCGTCTGCTCGGCGTCCGGACTCCACGTGCTGCGCGTCTGGGTCCGGTCCGCGGACTCCGACCCGGACGCCGAGGCCGCGCTCGCCGGGCTGCTGCCGCTCCTCGCCGTCTCCGTCGAGGACCACCGCCGGCTCGCCTACCTCCTGGAGAACCTGCGGGCCGAACCGGTCGACCCCGCCCTCGGCCCCGTGCCGGTGGCGGTCGCCCTCCGGCTGCGCGACGCCCTCTCCGGAGCGAGGCCCTCCGCCACCGCCGGCCCTTCCGATCCCTCCGGCCCCTCGTACGAACCGTTCCAAGGAGCAGCGTCACGATGATGAACCAGCCGCCCCAGTGGCAGCAGGACGCCCACCGTCACACCGTCCTCGCCGACCCCGTGATCACGATCCAGGAGCTGTCCCGCTTCAAGCCGCTGCGGGCCACCCGGATCGACCACGCGCTCGTCTTCACCACCGCGCAGGGAGCGCTCGACGCCTTCCTGCCGCCGAGCCGCCCCAGCCGCACCGAGCTCGCCACCCGCCGCTGGACGAGCGTGTACGAGGTCGACACCGGGCGCCACGAGTCGACCGCCGTGCTCGCCCTCGCCAGCCAGAACGACGCCTTCCTCTTCGAGGTCTCGCTCGACTGCACCTGGCAGGTGACCGACCCGGCCGCGTTCGTCGCCAGCGGAGAGCGCAACGTGCCCGCCCTCGTACAGCGTTCCGTCGAGCAGATCCTCCGGCCCGTGCTCCGCGGCTACCCGATGGAGGACAGCGCCGCCGCCGAACTCCACGCCCGCAAGGCCCTCGAAGGAGCCGGACCGATCGGCGCGCCGGCCGGGCTCGCCGTCCACTGCGGCCTCCAGATCCGGCGCGACGAGGCCACCCTCGAACAGGCCCGGCGGCTGCGGGAGATCGCGTTCGCCGAGGAGCAGCTCGAACCCCGGCACGGCCTCCTCATGCGCGAGGACGAACTCGCCGCGCAGCGCGCCCTCGCGCAGGGCCGGCAGCAGCACCAGGTCGAGCTCGAACGCCAGGCCCTCGACCACGAACGCCGGGTCGCCCGAGGGAACCAGGACCTCGAACTCCAGGCGATCGAGGCGCAGAAGATCGACTTCTACGCGTACTACCTGGAGCGCGGCGGCCCCGCCGCCATGGCCTTCCAGCTCGCCCGCCACCCCGAGGACACCCGCCTCATCATGGAGAACCTCCGGGCCGACCAGCTCCGCCTGATGGACAACCAGCTCAACGTCGCCCTCCAGGCGCTCGGCGGCGGGCCCGGCGGCCTGGAGGAGCACCAGATGGACGAACCGCGGCGGCTCGCGGCGAACGTCATGAAGGAGGTCCTCAGCGCGAAGCTGTACCAGGGCGGCGACCGCCGGCTGCCCCCCGGCACGGCCGATCCGACGCCCCCGGAAGCAGCCCCGGTCCCGCCCCAGGCACCCCCGCCACCGGCAGAGGCCGACGAGGCGGGCGAGGCGGGCGAGGTCTTCGGCTACCCGACGCCCCCCGGGCCGCCGCGATGAGCACCACCCCGCAGCCGCAGCCGACGCCCGCCTCGGTACCGGGGCGGCGCACGGCCGAACGCCTCCTCGCCGAACTGCGCCTGGAGGCCGCCCGCGCCGACACCAAGGGCTCCGTCCTCGTGGCCGCGCAGGGCATGGCCGCGGCCGCGCTCGTGGGCGTGCTCGCCGTACGCGGCTGGCACCCCACGCAGCTCGCGCTCCTGGGCCAGGTGATGTGGTGGACGGGCGCCACCTGCTTCCTCGTCTCCCTGATCGCCCTGCTCATGGCCGTCGTCCCCCGCTACCGCGCGGTCGACTGGACCCCCGGCGCGCCGCTCACCCACTTCGCCGACATCAGGGGCGCCGCACGCCACGGCCGGGCGGCCCTGGAGGAAGCGCTGCGGGAGACCGACCGCTCACCGGACTCCGCCGTCCTCACCTCCCTCATCGAGAACAGCCGGATCGTCTCGATCAAGTACGGCTGGCTGCGCGCCGGCATGGCCGGCTTCACCGTGGCCCTGGTCCTCCTCCCGGGCGCCCTCCTGACCGGCTGACCACCCCGCCCACCACCCCAGGAGCCCCACCATGCCCGACCCCACACCCCCACAGCCCACCCCCGACCCACCTCAGCCCCCACCCCCATCGCAGACGGCTCCCGCCCACCCGGGGGTGCCTCCGCAGTACCCCGGGGAAGCGCCCCCGTCGTACCCCGGGGAGACGGTTCCGGCCTCGCGGAGCCGGATGGCCCCACCCCACCCGGAGGAGCTGTCCCCGGAGTCACCGGGGGATGTGCCTTCGTCGTTACCGGCCGAGGCCCCGGCCTACCCGGGGCGGATGGCCCCGTCGTACCCGGGAAAGGTGCCTCCGGGTGACTCGGGGGAGGCGCCTCCGGCTGACCCGCGGAGGCTGTTCCTGGAGTCCCTGGGAGAGACGGCTCCGGCCCACCAGGGGCGGACGTCCTCGTCGTACCCGGGGGAGGCGGCTCCGACGGACCTGCGGGAGGCACCTCCGGAGTACCCGGGAGACACGGCTCCGGCCCACCGGGGGCAGATGCCCCCGCAGTACCCGGGGGCGATGGTCCCGCCGTACCCGAAGGAGGTGGCCCCGGCTGACCCGGGGGCGGTGTCCCCCGAGTACCCGGGGGAGGTGGCTTCGGCCCACCAGGGGCAGATGCCCTCGTCGTTGTACCTGGGGGAGGTGCCCCCGCCGTACCCGGGGGAGGCGGCTCCGGCCTACCCGGGTGAGGTGTCCTCGTCGTACCCGGAGGATGTGCACCCGCCGTACCCAGGGGACCCGGCCCCGGCCTACCCGGGGCGGATCGCCCCGGCGTACCCGGGGGAGGCGCCCCCGTCCTTCCCGGGGGAGGTGCCTCCGCCGCAGTACCCCGTGGCGGGCCCGCCTGCGTATCCGGGCGACGCGCCTCCGGAGTCGGGTGTGCCGACGGATCCGGAGGAGGCGCCCCCGGCGTACCCGGAAGGGGCGCCCTCGCCGGACCCGGGCGGGGCACTCCCGCCGTCCCCGGATGACGCTCCTCTGGCGTACCCCGGTCAGCCGGTGGCCCCGCGGCTCACCGGTGAGGCAGCGGCCCCGTCGTACCCGGGCACCCCTTCCCTGGGGCCCGCCGCGCCGTGGTCCGGCTCGGTCGTAGGGGAGGCTCCGGTGGCGGGGGCGGGCGGGTCTCCGCTTCCGCCGGTTCCCCCTCTTCCGACTGTACCGCCCGCTCTTCCGGCCCCGTACGGAGGCGGGTTCGGCGGGGACCGGGACGATCTCGAACTGGACACCGGGCGACGGGTGGTGAAGGCACGTCAGCGAGGCCTCGACGGGGCCGCGTTGTCGCATCTGCTGCTGACCGTGCCGATCGGGCTCATCAGTCTGGGGGTCGTCACCTTCGCGTCGGCGATCGTCCACATCGCGCTCGGTGTCGTCGTGCCTATCGCCTGGCTGCTCTCCGGCCCGCTCGTCTTCAACCGGCGGGTGGAAACGGCCATCGCGCAGCGGATGTTCGGGATGCGGCGGCCGTCGCCGGAGGAGGCGCGGCGGCTCGACGCGGTGTGGGAGCAGGTCACCCGGCGCGCGGGGGTCGACCGGGAGAACTACGAGCTCTGGGTCCAGGAGCGGGCCGAGCTGAACGCGACCGCGGCCGCGGGCCACATCGTCGCCGTCACCCGGCACGCTCTGGACAGGCTGTCCAACACCCGGCTCGCCGCGGTGCTCGCGCACGAGCTCGGGCACCACGTGGGCGGGCACACCTGGGCCGCGATGCTGGCCGACTGGTACGCGATGCCGGCCCGCGTGGCCGGGCGGCTGATCCTGGCGCTGATCGTGTTCCTGTTCGGGGTCAGGAACAAGGCGGGCTTCGCCTGCGGAGGCTGCCTCACCCTGATGATCGGCTGGTTCCTCTTCAACCTGACCGTCGTCCAGGGCATGTGGTGGCTGGTCGTACCGGTCACGGTCGCGCCGCTGCTCATCGCGTGGCTGCACCGCCACGCCGAGTTCAAGGCGGACGCCTACGCCGTGGGCCTCGGCTTCGGCGAGGCGCTGGAGGACGTCCTCCTGCGGGAGGGGCGGGGCGAGGGGGCGGCCGCATGGCCCCCCGGGACGCCCGCACCACCGATGCCCGCACCACCGATGCCCGCACCACCGATGCCCGCACCACCGACGGCCGCCCCGCCGGACCGCACCCCGTCCGCTCCCCGGTCCGCTCACGCCAACGTCGAGGCCCGGTTGCGCAACGTGCGGCTCGTCATGAGCGGGCAGCTGCGCCGGTGAGAGCCCGGTCCGGCGGCCGTGCGCGGGGGGCATGGCCGCCGGACCGACCCTTCCCGAAGGGGTGGTCGGGTCAGCGGAGGACGGACGAGAAGGAGTCCAGCTGGATCCAGGTCACCGGGTTGGACGTCTGGGGGCCGTACACCTTGAGGGCGCGTGCCGTGTTCGCCTCCACGCGGATCGCGTTGATGCCCTGGCTGTTGTTGCGCGGCACGACGCCCCGGGTCAGCTTGGGCGGGACGATCGTGGCCGGCAGCGTGCCGAGCGTGGCGTCGGCGGTGAGGTTGCAGGTGAGGGTGCCGCGCAGCTGGAGGAACTCGGTGCCGGCGAGGCGGATGACCCGGGCCTGCAGCGGGGCGGCGGCGTCGGGGGTGATCCCGGCCGCGGGGGTGATGGTGGTCCAGTCGACGACGGTCTGGCAGCCGTCGACCACCTCCGCAGCGGCCGGCGTGGCCGTCGCGAGCGGGACGGCGACCGCCGCGACGGGCGCGGCGAGCGCGGCGGCGAGCAGGGAGCGGCGGCTGGTCGACGCCGAGGGCGACGTGGTCATGAAGTGGTCCTCTGGGTAAGGGGAGTCGTAACGGTGACGAGGGGGCGGCGCGTCAGCGCCAGGCGACGGAGACGCCGTCCAGGTCGATCCAGGTGATCGCGTTGTCGGCGTAGGCGCCGTACGCCCACAGCTCGCCCTTGACGTTCACCTCGACACGGCACACGCAGCGCCCGGTGTTGTTGTTCCGCGGCACGTTCTGCCGGGTCTGCCGGGTCGGGCGGAGCCGGTGCGGCAGGGTCGCGATCCTGCCGTCCGCGGTGAGGTCGCAGGTGAGGGTGCCGCGCAGCTGGAGGTAGGTGGTGCCGGCGAGGGCGACGAGCCGGCCGCGCGGGCGCTCGGCCCCCGCGGTGACGCCGGTGGCGAGCGTCAGGTCCTCCCAGTCGGACAGGACCTTCACGCCGTCGACGGCGGGCTTGGTCGGGTACCAGCAGACCGTGACGTCGCGCGAGCCCGTCGTGCCGGGCACGGTGTTGCTGAAGCCGAACAGCAGCCGCGTCTCCTGCGTCGCCGGGTCGACCTCGACCGCCACGCCCTCCGGCTCGCGCCGCTCCAGGCCGTCCGCGCCGGTGACGACCTGCCGGTCGAGGCGCTGCCCGGTCGTCCAGTCGTACGAGGTCATGAAGGCGATCCCGGGGAAGGCGCTCGGCACCGTGTCCGGGTAGGTCTCCGCGTCGTACGGCGCCCAGTGGTACGCGTACAGCACGTCCCCCAGCGTCTGGTAGCCCTGCGAGGTGAGGGTCTTCTCCAGCGGGTACGGCGACGGCACGGCCGGCGTGACGTCCTCGCCGGCCGGCATGACGAAGGTCGTACCGACGGGCGTCCAGTCACCGGCGGCCGCGAGGTTCGCGTCGTACCGGGTGAAATGCCGCTTTCCGTCCTTGTGGTACATGACGGTCAGCAGGCCGGTGGTCGGGTCGAGCGAGGGGCCCGTGCCCGCCGTGGAGCCCGGCGGCGTGAACTTCTGCGCCTGCGGGATCGCCGCCGCGTCGAGCACCCCGCCCACCACGAACTTGAACCGCGTCACGCTCTTCCCGAACGCGACGCCGCTGCTGGTGACGTGCACCGGACCGCACTCGGTCCAGAGGTAGCTGTCCGCGCCCACCGGCTGGCAGCCCATGGAGAGCCCGTGGCCGAAGCCCTTCAGCTGCATGGAGCCGGTGACCGCGCCCGTCGCCCGGTTGATCCGGTTCAGGTACATGTTGCCGGAGTCGCCCGGCGCGGTGGCCGACGACTCCAGCTGGAGCACGAAGACGTGTCCGTTGACGGTGTCGGTGGCTATCGCCTGCGGAGCGGGGCCCTGCACCAGGTCCACCGTCTGGATGAGCCTGCCGGTGACGCCCGACAGGTCGACGCCGTTGGCGTCCGTGAATCCCATGTTCTCTCTCCCCCGCGGGTCCCCTCCGGACCCACGTCCCGCAGATCATCACACGAGGGGTCCCGGCCCCGGACGGCGAGGCCCGGGCCGCCCCGCTCCGGCCCCCGCGCCCCCTCTGTTACGTTGACGGGCGCCCCGCCCGACGAGAGGAAGCGACCCCACCATGGCCCTCATCCACCGCACCACCATGCGGCCGACCAAGCTGGAGCTCCTCGCCGACTGGCTGCCGACCCGCGCCTGGTACGCGGCCGGTCCGCACGCCCCGGCGCCGGCGAAGGCCGGCGGGTTCCGGCTCGACGACCCCGAGGGCGAGGTCGGCGTCGAGTTCATGGTCGTCACCGACGGCGAGGGCCCGGACGCGGTCGCCTACCTGGTGCCGCTGACGTACCGGGGCAAGCCCCTCGACGGCGCCGAGCACGCCCTCATCGGCACCTCCGAGCACGGCGTCCTCGGCACCCGCTGGATCTACGACGGCGCCCACGACCCGGTCCTCGTCGGCGAGTTGTACGCCCTCCTCGCCGGCCGGGCCGTACCCCAGCAGCAGTCCGTCAGCGACGCCGTCGACCCGACCGTCGCCGCCGCCCTCGACGCCGCCGCCGTCACCACCGGGGACGCCGAGCCGCTGGAAGCCGTCGACGGCGCCGGCCACACCGACATCCGCGTCCGCGTGGGCGGCGACGGGGCCGAGCCCCTCACCCTGCGCCTCCGGCGCGTCCTGCGCCCGGCCGGCGGGGACGGGGAGCACGGAGAGGACGCCGCCCTCGGCGGCGTCACCGCCGAGTGGACCCCCGCCGGCGCCGAGGGCGGCGAAGACACCCCCGTACGCGGCGCGTTCGTGACCGTCCACCGCCCCTGAGGCGCGGGAGGCCCGGGCTCAGGGGCGCAGCGCCGTCGCCAGCTGGGCGCGGGAGCGGACGTCCAGCTTCTGGTAGATGCGGGTCAAACGGGCCTCCACCGTCTTCACGCTCAGGAAGAGCTTGGCCGCCGCCTCCTGGTTCGAGGCGCCCTGCCCCACCAGCCGGGCGAGCCGCAGCTCCGCCTCGGTCAGCGAGGCCAGCGCCGTGGCGGTCTCGTCGCCGCCCGGCGCCGCCCCGGGCAGCTCCCCGGCCGGCGCCTCCGTGGCCAGCGCCAGCCAGGGCGCGGCCCCCGCCCGCTCGAAGACGGTGGCCGCCGCGTGCAGCGCGGTCTGCGCCGCCGAGCGCCGCCGCCGCTTGCGCTCCACCCGGGCCAGCGCCATCAGCGCCCGCCCCTGCTCCAGCGGCAGGCCCGCCTCCGCGAACCGGCTCGCCGTCCCGGTCAGCAGCTCCGCCGCCTCGTCCGTCCGGCCCTCCGCCGCCAGGCACAGCGCCTGCGCCCGGTCGCAGCCCAGCAGCACCGTGGACCGGCCCAGGCGCGCGGCGACCGGACGCACCTCGGCGAGCACCGCGAGCGCGTCCTCCACGGCGTCGTGCGCGAGCAGCGCCTCCGCCAGCTCCTCGTGCCAGCGCAGCATCGACGGGTCGACAGTCGACTGCGCCCGCTCGTCGGTCTGCACCCGTCGCAGCGTCTCCAGGGCCGCCGCCACGTCGCCGTTGATCAGCTGGACGCGCCCGAGGGCGTACCGGCTGCGCGAGAGGAAGACCCGGTCGCCCTCCTCCTCCGAGGCCTGCACGCTCCGGCGCGCGTAGCTGGCCGCCCGGCCCAGGCTGCCGCCCGCGGTCTCGGCGAGCGCCAGCGCGTACCAGGCGGGGCCGGGGGAGAGACCGGCCTCCAGGGTGAGCGCCAGCGACTGGCCCGCGTGCGCGAGCGCCGCCCCGCAGGCGCCGATCCGCGACTCGATCTCGGCGAGCGTGCGGAAGAGTTCGATGGCGTCCTCGACCGAGCCGCGCCGCTGCACCAGCGGCAGCAGCGCGTTCAGCTCGTCGCGGGCGTCGACCAGCCGGTCGTCGAAAAGGGCATGACGGATCGTCAGGATCCGGGCGGCGTTGCGGATGCCCAACGGCCGCTCGGCGAGCTCCAGTTCACGGGCCCGGGCCAGGACCGGCTCGGCGTCGGGGGAACCGAGCGCCCGCTCCATGCGGGCCTGGACGGTCAGCGCCTGCGCGGCCGTCCGAGGGTCGCCGACCGAGGCGGCGAGCGCCGCCGACTCCATGGCCGCCATCCTGGAACGCTCCGGATCGCCGTCCGCGAGCACGTACTTGACGGCGAGGCGCAGCTGCACGGCGGCCCGGAGCGCGGTCTCGCCCTCCGAGTCCTCCATCGCGTGCACGTACATGTCGTCGAGGTCGGTGAGGCCCTGCCCCGCCGTGTCCAGGACCGCGAGGCGGGCCCGCACCCGGTCGGTGGGGGAGGCGTCCCGGGCGAGCAGGTCCGTGGTGGCCCGCATGGCGAGGTCGGCACGGGCGGCCCTGGCCGCCTCCTCGGCCGCGTCCACGAGGCGAGCGATCCGCCGCGCCCCGTCCCGTCCGGGCGTCGACTCGGCGGCCAGCAGGGCCAGTTCGGCGGCGAGCGCGTTGTTGCCGCGCCGCCGGGCGGTCTCCGCGGCGGCCGCCACCTCGGCCGCCAGCTCCTCGTCGGGCCGGTCGGAGGCGAGCGCCCGGTGGCGTACCGCCTCCACCGGGTCGTCCACGACCTCGGCGAGCGCCGCGTGGCCGGCGCTGCGCTCCGCCCAGCAGGCGTCGTGCACCAGCGTGGAGGGCAGCAGCCCGGCGGTGAAGACGAGCGAGCCGTCCTCGGCGAGCGACACGAGCCCGGCCCGCTCGGCCGCCGCGAGGTCCGCCTCCGCGTTGGGCCGTCCGGCGCGCCGCACCAGCGTCGCCGAGGGGCGCAGGGCCAGGGCCGCGAGCAGCAGGGTGGCCCGGACCGGCGGGGGAGCGGCGCCCAGGAGCTGGCGGGCGAGGTCGCGGGCGCGGCCCGAGAGGGTCAGCGCCTCCGCGTGGTGGACGGGCGTGCGGGCGTCGGCGAGGGAGCGGCCGACGGCGAGCGCGAGCCGCGGGTTGCCGCCGCTCGCGCGGTGGATGCGGCCGGCCATCCGGGACGGCAGCCGGTGGTGGATGAGGAGTTCGGCGATCTCGTCGGCCTGGAGCGGCGGCACGAGCAGCAGGTCGGCCTCGGACGGCACCCACAGGTGCGCGGAGTGCCCCGCGCCCGACCGGCCCGGGTGTCCGGCGGCGCCGGTGCCGGGCTCCGGGGCGTCGGCGCGGTGGGTGTCCCCGTACGGCTCCGGGGTCTCGACCGCGATCACCCGCAGCGACGGCGGCGCGAGGTGGAGGGCGAAGCGGAGCAGGTCGGTGCTGTCGGGGTCGAGGAACTCGGCGCCGTCGACGACGAGCAGCACCGGACCGCGCGAGGTCAGCGCGCGCAGGATGCGGGCGATGCCCAGGCGCAGCGCGATCGGGTCCCAGCCGCCCTGCTGGATGGGGGCCTCGCGGCAGAGCATCGCGACGGCGGTCCGCTGAGGCCCCGGCAGGTCGTCGAAGACGCCGGAGGCGAAGACCCCGGCGGGGAGCGCGTCGGCGGCGGGCACCGGGCCGCCGGGGGCGGCGGAGGTGGTGGGGGCCGGGCCGTCCTCGCCCGCGAGGCGCTCACCGGCGCGCGGGATCGTTTCGGCGGCGCGCGGGCCCGGCCAGGCGACGGTGCTGGCGACGGAGGCGACCAGGGCGGCCGCGGCGGCGCCGGGTATCGCGCGGTCGGCGGGGAGCGCGGCGAGCCACAGCACGGTCTCGCCGCGGGCCTCGGCCCGGGCGGCGGCGGCCAGCGCGACCTCGGTCTTCCCGACGCCGGCGGGGCCCGTGAGCAGGGCCCGGCCGCGCGCGTGGAGGACGGATTCGAGGCGGGCGAGCAGTTCCTCGCGGCCCACCGGGGCCGGGGGTCCGGCCGTGCCGGGGGTGCGTGCGGGCAGGGGGCCGTTCGGAACCGTCGTCACCTGGTCGCCACCTCCGCCCGTGGGCCCCGCCCATGAGCCCTGCGCAGAGGATACGGAGCCCACCGCTTCCGTCCAGGGTCCGTGTCCGGCATACGGACACCCGACACCGGGCGGATACCTTTCCGGAACCCGGCGACGCCCCCGTGGTGTAGACCACGAGGGCGTCGCTGACCAGCGATGATGCTGGTGTGGGGGGTGGTGTCAGAACGATGGAGCGGAGGCTCAGAAGGTGAGACTCCAGGAGTCGATGTAGCCGGTGTCACCCGTGGCCACATCGCGGACCCGCAGCTGCCAGGTGCCGTTGGCGACCTCGCTGGAGGCGTCGACCGTGTACGTCGTGAGGACGTTGTCGGCGCTGTCCGAGCCGGAGGAGGCCTTCAGGTTGCGCACGGTGCCGTCGGGGGCGACCAGGTCGACGACCAGGTCACCGCGCCAGGTGTGCTTGATGTCCACGCCGACCTTGAGGGCGGCGGGGGCGTTGCCGGTGCGGCCGGTGACGGCGATCGAGGACGACACGGTGGTGTTGTCCGAGATCGTCACGTTGTTCGAGTTGGTGAAGACGGTGCCCGGCTGGGTGGTGGTGCCGGTGACCGCGTCCACGGTCTTGGCCGCGTCGGCGATGCCGGTGCCGCAGCCGCCGGAGCAGGTGCCGGGCAGCGGGCGGGCGTTGCTCTTGATCGCCGTCTCGATCTCGGCCGGGGTGAGCGCGCTCTTGGCCGACTTCAGGAGGGCGGCGAGGCCGGCGATGTGCGGCGCGGCCATGGAGGTGCCCTGGTAGGGCTCGTAGTTCTCGGTCGACTGGGTCGTCGCGCCCGAGTTCAGCGTGGAGTAGATCGCGTTCTCGGGGGTGGTGACGGTGCCGGGCGTGTCGGTGGCGTTGCGGGTCTCGCCGCCGGGGGCGGACACGTCCACGAGGGTGCCGTAGTTGGAGTAGTACGACCGGGAGCCGGCGCGGTTGGTCGACGCCACGGTGATGACGTTCGAGCAGTTCGCGGGCGTGAAGCCGGAGGTGTTGGCGTTGCTGTTGCCCGCGGCGACGACGACGGTGGTACCGCGCGAGACGGCGCCGTTGATCGCGGTCTGGTAGACGCTCGGGCAGGAGGAGCTGGCGCCGCCGAGGCTCAGGTTGATGACCTTGGCCGGCGTCGGGTTGGCCGGGACGCCGGGGACGGTGCCGCCGGAGGCCCAGGTGATGGCGTCGGCGATGTCGGCGGACGAGCCGCCGCACTTGCCGAGCACCCGCACGGGCTGGATCTTCGCGTTGTACGCGATGCCCGCGATGCCCTTGGTGTTGTTCGTGACGGCGCCGATGGTGCCGGCCACGTGGGTGCCGTGCCAGGAGGAGCTCGACGCCTTGGAGCCGGTGCCGCACTCGCCGTCGGTGGCGTTCCAGTCGCCCTCGTCCTTGGCGTCCGCGTCGCGGCCGTTGCCGTCGCGGGCGTCGGCGGACGTGGAGATGAAGTCGTAGCCGGAGACGACGTTGGACGCCAGGTCCGTGTGGGCCGCGTAGCCGGTGTCGATGACGGCGACGGTCACGCCGGTGCCGGTCGTCTTGTCCCAGGCCGACGGGACGTTCATGCCGCCGGTGGCCTCGAAGAGGTCCCACTGCTTGGCGTAGTCGGTGTCGTTCGGGGCCACGGCCATGGCGTAGGCGCGGACGTCCGGCTCGACGGTCGCGACGGACGGGTCGGCGCGGAAGGCGGCCATGACCTCGTTCACGTCCTGCGGGGTGGCGGTCTCGCCCAGGTCGACCAGGGCGCCGCCGCCGGCGAGGCGACGCTCGAAGGAGAGCTCCTCGCCCGTCTTCGCGGCCTTCTCGGCGGTGTCGGTCTTCGCGGCCGCGTTGGAACCGGCCTCGGCCGCCTGGGTCTTGTAGGTCACGATGACCTTCTCGACCGGGGCGGTGGGAAGCGCCTGCATGCTCTGCGAAGCCGGAGCCGGAGCGGGCTTCGGGGAAGGAGCGGCCGGGGCGGCGGCGAACGCCCCGGTGGTGGTGACAGCGGCACCGATGATCGCGGCGGTGGCGACCACGGATATGACTCTCCGCCTGGAACCGTTCAAAGTGCTGGCCCTTTCGAGTACGACGTGGTTGCGGGCAGTGGCGGCGGCGCGGGAGGCACGGAGCGAAGTGGGGTCGCCGTCGTGTTCCCTGGGCTGGGGGGCCCGTGCGCCGCCACCGGCGCCGACGGCCCGGGTCAAGGCCGTCCCCGGCGGGGTCTCCCCGCATGCACCTGTCACATGTCAGATGCGATGCGGGGGATGATATCCGCCGGTGCGGAGGACAGTAGGGAACGCGAAGGTGAACGCGATACGGGGAAAACCCTTGTCACCCCTCACCCCCGGGGAGGGGGTCCCCCAAGGGGGTCCACCCGCGAAGCCCGAGGTCCCGGCCACGGCGCACCCCGAGCGCCCCCGATGCGCCCCTCCCGCGACCGAACTGGCCGAATCCGACCCGTTCGCGGGCACACGAAGGGGCGCGCGAGGGGAGCGTACGCCTCCTGGTGCGGGCTCGTGTACGCGGGGGTGGTGGTGAGGGGTGAGGGGTGCGGCGTCCGGGAGGCCGGATGTTGGATCCGGTATCCGAAAGGCTGGATGTCGGATCCGGTATCCGGAGGGCTGGATGTCGGATCCGATCTCCGGGAGATTGGATGTCGGATCCGATCTCCGGAGGTTGGATATGGGATCCGACATCCGGAGGACTGGACGTTGGATCCGATCTCCGGGATATCGGATCCAGTCCGGCCGGCCCTCACGCGTCGGATACCGGATCCGGCGCCCCCTCAGCCGAGTTCGAGCGTCGTCACCCCGAAGACCCGCTCCCGGGCGACCGGCCGCACCGGGCCCGTGTACATACGGGCCGTCTCGAAGGTCGGGGTGAGGCCGCGCTCTTCGGCGATGCGGGCCGCGGCCGGGTTCGTCTCGGGCATGTCGACGGCGATGGCCCGTGCCCCGAAGTCGCGGGCGGCCCCGGCGAGCGCGTCGAGGAGGGCCGCGGCGTCCGCGGGGCCGTCCGCGAACAGCGGTCCCACGCGGGCCTCGTCCTGGCAGGGGCGGACGACGCCGTAGCCGGTCACCCGCCCGTCGACGACCCGCGCGAGCGCGCGGTGCCCCGGGGTCGTCAGCCAGGCGGAGAGGAACCGGGGCCGCTCGGCGTGGTGGCAGGCGGAGTCGTACGCCGCGAGCAGGGCGGGATCGATCCGTTCGGCCGGCACCACTCCGGTCACCGGGCGCTCCGGGGGTGGGAATTCTCCGACATATCGGGCGGTCCGGTAGGCGGTGACGAAGCCGGAGCGCCGGTAGTTGTCCTGCTGCGCGGGCACCCCGTCGAGTCCCACCACCCGGCCGCCCGCGTGGGCCAGGCCCGCCCGCCAGGTGGCGATCCCGAGGCCCTGGCCGCGGAGTTCGGGGCGGACGAGGTAGAAGCCGAGGAAGGCGTACGCCTCCCCGTAGGTGACGACGGAGACGGCGGAGACCGGCTCCCCGTCGAGCCGTCCCAGGAAGAAGCCGGCCGGATCCTGCGCGAAGAAGGCGTCCGCGTCCGCGCGGCCGGGGTTCCAGCCCTCCTCCGCGCACCAGGACCGCACGAGTTCCCACTCGGCGCGGGTGGCGGGGGCGACGGCGACGGTACCGGGGGAGCGAGGGGTCATGGCCGGCCTTCCGGGGAGGGGGGCGGTGGGCGCGGCGCCCGCGCGGCCTCGGCACGCGCCGCCGCCGGACCCCCGCCCAGGGGCGCGTCGCCGCACCCCAAATCGGTCAAAGCGCCCCACCCTAGCGTTCCCTGAGGGGCTCCCCGATGGGCCGCCGATCGTTTCCGGCCGGGTCAGCCCACCAGCCGGAGGCGGGTGTCCGCGACGGTGAGCCGCACGGTCTGGCCCCAGGTCAGGTCGAGCGCGTCGGACTCGACGCCGTCGCCGAAGGCGACCAGGCGGTCGGACTCGACGGTGAGCCGCAGCCCCTGTCCGGGGCCGATGAGCCCCTCGACCCGGCTCGTGCCGGTCGTCGGCGAGGGCCACGCCTCGCGCACGAACCAGGCGAGGCGCGGTTCGCCCGGCCCGGGCAGGGCGAGTCCGCTGGAGCGCTGCTGCCAGAGCGAGCGGAGCCAGCCGGTGGCGCCGGTGCCAGTCCCGGCGAGCACCCCGGAGGACGCCTGCGCCTCAGGGGCCCCGCCCTCCGTGCCGCTCCCTCCGCCGCCGCCCCGCTCGCGGCCGCCGTCCACCGGGGCGTCGAGCGTGTACCGGGCGGTCTGATGACCCGGCGGGCCCACGTAGATCTCGTTGAGCGCGAGCAGCCGCTGCCCGTCGTCGGTGGCCGCCGCGACCATGGTCAGCTCGTCCGCGGCGGCCCCGGCCCCGGCCGCGTACGGCAGCAGCCGGCGGGCGTCGGCGGGCCGGTGCCGGACGAGGACGCCGGCGTTGCGTCCCGGGTCCGCGTCGATGCCGACGACGGGCTGCCCGGCGAGGTACTTGGCGGTGTTGGCGACGAGCCCGTCCTGGCCGACGACCACGACCACGTCCTCGGGGCCGAAGAGGAACCTGTCCAGATCCGCGCGCTCGACCCGGGTCTGCCGCCAGGCCAGCGGTACGGCTCCGGCGACGGCCGCCAGCGCCCGCCGTGTCCGCTCGTGCCGTTCGCGGACCTCGTCGGCCGAGCGTCCGCGCGCGGCGAGGAAGAACGCGGCCTGCCCGTGCGTCCCGTGCCGGGCGAGCAGCTCCTCGTACTCCGTCCTGCGGTGCACGAGGACCGCCCGGGGCGCGAGGCTCACGCGCCCGCCCCGCCGCCGTGCCCGCCGCTGCCGCCGCCGAGCTTCGCGAGGAGGCCGGTGAGGACGTCGGGGGAGAGGGTGAGGTGCTCGATCCGGGGCAGCTGCTCGGCGGCCCGGGTGAGCGCCATGGCCCGGAGGACGGCCGGCTCGGCCGCGGCGTGCGCCTGGAGCCAGGCCGTCTGCGCGGCGGCCCGCGCCTCGCCGACCTCGCGCGCCGCCTCCGCCTCGGCCCGGGCCAGCCGCACCTTCCGTACGGCCTCGGCCTCGGCCCGTACCGCGTCGGCGGCGGCCGACTCCTCGGCCTCGCGCCGGGCGTTGGTGCCGCGCTGCTCGACGAGCCGCTCCTCCTGGCGGGCCAGCTCGATCTTGCTGGCGAGTTCGTTCTCGGCGATGGTCCGCTCGCGTTCGACCGCGACGGCGCGGCGTTCGTACGTGGCCCGGTCGGCCTCCTGCTGGATCTGCTCGCGCGCGGGGGTGCGCAGGGCGCGCTCGACCTCGGGTTCCGGCCGGAGCGCGACGACGCGGACGGCGACCACCTCGATGCCGGTGGCGGGCAGCCGGGGCTCGGTGGCGAGCCCGTCCGTGATCCGCTCGCGCACCGCCGCCACGCCGTCCACGAGCGCCTGGGCGAGCGAGGTGCGGGCGAGCACGTCGAGGGCGTGCTGCTGGGCGGTCTCGGTCAGCAGGGTCGCGATCTGCTCCAGCGGGGTGCCGCGCCAGACGCCGGTGTCGGGGTCGATGGAGAAGTCGAGCCGGGCGGCGGCGGTCGCCGGGTCCCCGATCCGGTACGTGACGGTGGACTGCACGCTCACGTCCTGGAAGTCCGCGGTCCTGGCGTGGAACGCCATCGCGAGCTCCCGGTCGTCCACCGGCACCTCGGAGAGCGCCGCGCTCAGCGGCCGGAACCAGAAGCTGAGTCCGGCCCCGTCGTGCGCGAGCCTGCCGCCCCGCTGGTGCCGGATGTGCGCGGTGGGCGCGGAGCGGAGATGGCGCCAGCCGGCCCGCCGGGTGATGTCGGCCATGAGAGAACCCCCTTGTCGTCGCCATGACGATAGGCCCGGAGGCCGCTTGTCGTCAAGGTGACGTTAAGGGGGTGGGGGGTGCGTTCAGCGGGCGGGCTCCGCCTCCGGTACGGGGGCGAGCGCGCCGCCCAGCGCCCCGGCGAGGCTCGTGGACCCGCCCGGCTCCGGCGCGAGCCCGCCGGGACCGGGCGCGGCGCCGGAGCCCGCCGCCGCGAGCGGCGCGCCCGGAGCGTCCGCCGCCCCGGACCCCCGCCCCGCCTCCATCGGCCCCGCCTGCGCCGGCATCTGCGCGGCTTCCTGTGACGGTGACGGCGACGGTGACGGCGCCGGCGTGCCCGTCGTGAGCAGGACCACGCCCCGGGCCGCGACCAGCGCGCCCGCCGCGGCGGCCAGCCAGCCCCACGCGCCCGCGCGGAAGGTCTCGCCGAGCAGCGCCACGCCGAGGACGGCCGCCGCGGCCGGGTTGGAGAGGTTCACGACCGCGAGCGGGGCGGCCAGGCCGCCCTGGTAGGCGGTCTGGGAGAGGAGCAGGCCGCCCATGGCGAAAGCGGAGATCAGCAGGGCGAGCGTGGCGGTCTGCCACCAGGCCGGGGTGCCGCCGGGCAGGCCGAGGGTCAGCGCGGCCGTGAGGGTCTGGGTGAGGGCCGACGCCACGCCCGAGGCGACGCCGGAAGCCGTGGCGTGACCGAGCCCGCCGGCCCGCACCCCGCCCCGCGCCGCGCCGCCCTCCGTACGCCCGGTCCGCCGGCCGCCGGCGAGCACCGCGATCAGCAGGGCCGTCGCCGCGGCGACCACCAGGGACTCCCGCAGGCTCAGCGCCTCGCCGGGCGCGGCCGGACCGGTCACCGCGACGAGGCCGACCAGGCCCGCCAGGGTCCACAGCGCGCCCCGCCACTCGGTGCGGGTCACCCGCCGGCGGGCGGTGTACGCGCCCAGGGGCAGCGCCGCCACCAGCGTCAGCGCGCCGAGCGGCTGCACCAGCGTGAGGGGTCCGTAGTGCAGGGCGGCGACGTGGGCGAGGGCGCCCGCCGCGTTGAGGCCGACGGCCCACCACCACTGGCCGCGCGTGAGCAGCGCCCGCAGCGCCCCGCGCCCCGTGGGGGTGGAGGGGGCGGCGGCGAGCCGGGCCTGGGCGACGGCGGCGAGCGCGTAGCCGGCGGCGGAGACGAGTGAGAGGAGCACCGCGAGGACGGTGCCCGCGACGCCGTTCATCGCCGCGCCCCGGACGGTACGGCCCCGGTCCCGGTCCCGGCGGTGGACTCCCGCCGGGGGCGGGGCACCCGTGGGGCGTCGGGCGCGGCGGGCGTCGCGGCGGACTGCCCGGGCGACGGTACGACGAGCAGCGCGAAGCCGAGCAGGACGGCCGCGGCGACCGCGTCCAGCCAGTAGTGGTTGGCCGTGCCGACGATCACCAGGAGCGTGATCGCCGGGTGCAGCAGCCACCACCAGCGCAGCGGCGAGCGGGTCGCGGCGATCAGGCCGATCGCCACCATCAGCGCCCAGCCGAAGTGCAGCGACGGCATCGCGGCGAACTGGTTCGCCATGGAGTCCGTCTCGGGGACCGCGCCGTACACGGACGGGCCGTAGACCCGCGCGGTGTCCACGAGGCCGCTCTCGGCGAGCAGCCGGGGCGGCGCGAGCGGGATCAGGATGTGCAGCGCGAGCGCCGCGCCGGTGACCAGCGCCAGGACGCGCCGGGACCACACGTAGTGCGCGGGGCGGCGCCAGTAGAGCCAGGCGAGGAAGGCGATCGTGGCCGGGAAGTGCACGGCCGCGTAGTAGGTGTTCGCGGCCCGGATCAGCGGCTCGGCGTGCAGCAGGAGCTGCTGGACGGCGCCCTCGCCGGGGATGTGGAGGGCGCGCTCGGCGTCCCACACGAGGTCGGCGTTGCGGAAGGCGCGGGACTCGTGGCCGTTGGCGAGCAGCCGGCCGAACTTGTAGACGAGGAAGAGCCCGGTGACGAGCAGCAGCTCGCGCAGGAGCGGTGGTCGCCCGCCCTCCGCCGGGGAAGCGGGGCGGAGCCCGCGTGCCCCGCGTATCCGGGTAGCCATGGCGCGGCACTTCCCATCCGTCAATCGGTCAAATGTGCAACAAACGGAGGAACTCTAGATCCGATTTCATCGAGACGCAAGCGTCTCGATACGTTTGCGTCTCGATTGTGCACCCCCTACTCTCGTATGTGCAGGGAAGAGGGAGCTCGCGCCCCGCGCGCAGAGCCCCGGAGGTATCCGGGAGGGACCGATGTCCACACAGGCCGCCACCGCCGCCGCCCGCCGCAGCAAGATCACGCCGGAGCGCGAGGCGGAGCTGTACGAGGCCGTGCTCTGCCTCCTGCGCGAAGGCGGCTACGACGCGGTGACCATGGAGGGCGTCGCGGCCCGCACCAAGTGCGGCAAGGCCACCCTCTATCGGCAGTGGGGCACCAAGCCGCAGCTCGTCACCGCCGCCCTCGCCGCCCGCCGCTGCGGGGTCTTCACCGGGATCGACACCGGCAGCCTCGCCGGCGACCTCCACGAGGCCGCCCGCATCGCCTCCGCCCGCCACGAGCACGACACCGAACTCATGGAGGCCGTCGCCCAGGCGTACCTCCACCACCCCGACCTGCGCGCCGCCATCCGCGAGATCGTCATCGCCCCCGAGGTCGCCGCCATCGACGCCGTCGTGCACCGCGCCGTCGCGCGCGGCGAGGTCGCCGCCGACAACCCGGCCATCGCCTTCGTCGCCCCCAGCTTCATGGGCCTGCTCCGCATCGAACGGCTCCTGGAGGACCGCTTCCCCGACGCCTCCGCCGCCCGCGCGTTCGTCGACGCCGTCCTGCTGCCCGTCCTGCGCGTCGACGGGTGACGCGCCCCGGGCGCGCGCACCCTGGAGCCATGCCCGCCACCACCCCCGACGTCCGCGTCCGCCGCGTCTACGACGCCCCGTCCCCCGACGACGGGATCCGCGTCCTCGTCGACCGCCTCTGGCCCCGCGGCCTCGCCAAGGCCGACGCCCACATCGACGAATGGCCGAAAGCCCTCACCCCGTCCACGGAACTCCGCCGCTGGTACCACGGCCCCGGCGAGGGCGACTACGACGAGTTCCGCCGCCGCTACGAGGCCGAACTCGCCGCCCCCGAAGCGGCCGCCTCCCTCGACCGCCTCCGCACCCTCGCCGCGACCGAGACCCTCACCCTCCTCACCGCCACCAAACACCCCGAGACCAGCCACACCACGGTCCTGCGGGAGGAACTGACTGCCTAGCGCCCGGCCGCCCCGACCGTGAGCCGGGGCGCCTCCCCACGGGCGTCCACCGGCTCGCCCCGCTCCACCCGGCCGGCCAGCTCCCCGGCCCAGCGCAGCAGCCCGGTGACGTCCACCCCGTACGTGGCGCCGCCCCCGTCCGCGTACCCGCCGACCCGTCCGGCACCCCGCCGCAGCAGCCGCGCCCCGCCCGTCGCGTTCCCCCGGGCGGCGTGCGTCAGCCCCACGGCCAGCTGCGCGAGCCCCTGCCACAGCTCCCGCTCGCCGCCGGGCCCCGACTTCCAGGCGTCCTCGAACACCTCGTGCGCGTGGAACGGCATCCCGGCGTCCAGCAGCCGCTGCGCCTCCCGCACGGTCTCCTCGGGCGCCCGCACCACCCCCTCGGGCTGCCGCGCCACCCCCGCCGCCCCGTACGGCAGCGGCCGCCCCAGCCCGTCCCGGGGCCGGGCGCTGCGCGCCCGCCCCTCCGCGTCACGGTCCCGGCCGCTCGCCGGCCCTCCGGATTCCTCGCTCACCCGGCCATTCTCCGCCCCCGCCGGCCGGAGTGTGATCGCCACCCGTGGAGTGAGGTAATGTTCTCCTGCACGCCGACGCGGGGAACACCCCGCCACCGACGGGCACCGGGACGTGGCGCAGCTTGGTAGCGCACTTGACTGGGGGTCAAGGGGTCGCAGGTTCAAATCCTGTCGTCCCGACCATGCGGAAACGCAGGTCGGAGGCCGTTCTCTCATCTATGAGAGGGCGGCCTTTCGTGCGTCCGGGGGCGCGGTGGTCGCAGTGAGTCGCACGCCCGCGCCGGGGCCGGTTCACCAGGGCGCTGGAGGCGGGGCGGTTCGGGAGCGGAGTCGGCCGAGGGCGCGGAGGCGGTGGAGGTGGTCGCGCGGTGGTCGCAGCCATGCTGATCGCCCGCCTGATATCCCCGGCATGGCCTGGGCCCCGTGGACCCCGTGGGCCGTGCCCGTTCCGACTCAGCCAAGGACCGGTTCCGCCATGAGCGTTTCCCCCACCCTCAGCGTCGGCGAAGCGAAGGCCCGCCTGCCCCAGTTGACCGTCGTTGACGTCCGGACTCCCGGCGAATTCACCTCCGGTCATCTGCCGGACTCCGTCAACGTCCCCCTCGACCGGATCGAGCGGAGCCTGCCCGAGCTCCGGCAGGCCGCCGAGAGGGGCGTCCTGTTGCTGGTGTGCGCCTCCGGAGCCCGCTCCGGGAAGGCCGCGGCGGCCCTCGCCGCGCACGGGGTCCCCGCTGCCGGCCTCACCGGCGGCACCAGCGCCTGGACGGCCGCCGGCCACGGCCTCCATTCCCCGGACGGCCCGGCCCGGGCCGTGTGGGGGATGGAACGCCAGGTCCGCTGCACCGCGGGCGCCGTCGTGCTGCTCGGCCTGCTCCTCGGGCTGTTCGTGCACCCGGCCTTCCAGCTGCTGTCCGCGGCGATCGCCGCAGGCTTGGTGTTCTCCGCGCTCACCGACACCTGCGGCATGGCGGTGGTCCTCGGCCGACTGCCGTTCAACCGCCGCGGCATTGAGGCCCGCCTGTGACCGAGCCGACCGGTACCCCCAACCGCCGCGACCCCTACGAGGGGTTCCCGGGCCACGTGGGCCGCACCTTCGCCGAGTCCGAACCCACCTGGCCGCCGCGGCGCACGCCCGGCGGCGGCGCCCCGGCGCAGAACTCCACACGGCAGGTAGGCGGCGACGGCGCGGGGCCTGCTCGGCCGTGTCCCGGGTGGGGAATCCGTCGCGGCGCACCATGGTGCGGCGGCGGTCCGGGGCGGGGATATCGACGGCGAAGTCGCAGGTGCCGTGCTCGCTGACGGCCGCCTCGGCGAGAGCCTCGACGTCCTCGACGCCGGAGGGGCGGCCGGCATGGTCAGCGGAGGGAGAACACGGCGGCGATCAGCGGGCTGAGTGGTCTGCCTCGCAAGTCCTTCGGGGGTTGGCTGCGAGGTTGGCCGTCGGCACGCCTGTGGTGAGGCGGCGAGGTGGATCCGGCATGCGGTGTCGAGGGCGTTCTCGAGGGTGCCGCTTGGACTGTCAGTGGGCGGGAGGGCGGCTGGTCGGCGGCGGGGTGGTTCGCCCGGGCCTGCCTCGTCCCGGCCGCGGCTGGGACGAGGTGGCGGTGTGGCTTCGGCGGTCAGGCGTCGGGCCGTGCTTCGAGGAATGCGAGGGCCCTGGCCACGAACGCGTCGTGGTACTGGAAGATGCCTCCGTGTCCGGCGTCCGGGTAGAGGGGGACGAGTTCGCCCCGGGGCAGCCGGGCGGCGAGGTCGAGGGTGTTCTCGCTCGGCACCATCCGGTCGCTCTCGCCGTTGGCCACCAGGACTGGCTGGCGGATGCGGGACAGGTCGGCCGGCGGCTGGAGGCCCCACCGGTGGATGGCCTTCAGCTGGGCGCGGAACGACGTCGGCGAGATGGCTTTGTCGCGGTGGTCCGTGCGCTCCTTCAGCCGTTCCAGGAAGGCGCGCGCTTCGCGTCGGCCGTGGTCGGTGTCGGTGAAGAAGAGGAACTGCTTGGGGTCCTTGCGGGTGAGGACGCCCTTCAGGATGTCCCGGAGGGTGAGTGCGGTGACCTTGTCGATGCCCGGGCCTCCGGCGGGGCCGGTGCCCGCGAGGACGACTTTGCGCACCAGCCGCGGTTCCTCGGCTGCGATGACCTGGGCGATGAAGCCGCCCATCGACAGGCCGAGCAGGTCGACCTGCTCGAAGCCCAGGGCTCGGATGAACAGCACCGCGTCGCGGGCCATCGCTTCGATGGTGTCGGGGGTGGAGCCGCCCGACGCGCCGACTCCGCGGTTGTCGAAGGCGATCACCTGGCGCCGGGTGGCGAGTCCGTCGATGACGCGCGGGTCCCAGTTGTCCAGGACGGCGGTCAGGTGGTGGAGCAGGATCAGCGGTACGCCGTCTCCTTCCGGGCCGAGCCGCCGGTAGACGAAGTCGACGCCGCGCACGGACACCGAACGGGTCGGCACGTCCTTGTACGACGACGGGGCGGGCGTGGGGGTGGCGGAACTGCGCGGTGCGCTCATGATCGGTTCCTGGGGGTGTGGAAGATGGGGGCCGGGGGGAAGGTCTTCTCGCTGCCCGGGGCCTGGCGGTGGTGTGGCGGGGTCCGGTGCTCACACCGTCGCGATGACGACCTTGCCGGCCTTGGCGCGGCCCTTCTCCGCATACTCCATGGCTTCGCGGGTCTGCTCGAAGGGGAAGACACGGGCGACGACGGGGCGGATCTTCCCGGCGTCGACGAGCTGGGTGAGTTCGCGCAGCTGGTCCCCGTCGGCCTTCATGAACAGGAAGGAGTAGGTCACGCCCCGGCGCCTGGCCTGACGCCGGGTCCTGAAGCTCAGCGCGTTCATCGCCTGCCGCAGAACCGGGTTCGCGCCCAGCTCGCGGGCGAAGTCCGCGTCGGGCGGCCCGGCGATGCTGATGACCTTCCCGCCTGGCTTGAGGACCCGCAGCGACTTCTCCAGGGTCTTGCCGCCGAGGGTGTCCAGGACGACGTCGTAGCCGTCCAGGACCTCCTCGAAGTCCTGGGCGCGGTAGTCGATGACGACGTCTGCGCCGAGTTCCTCGACCAGGGCGGCGTTGGCCGCGCTCGCGGTGGTGGCCACGTGTGCGCCCAAGTGCCTGGCCAGCTGGAGGGCGATGGTGCCCACTCCGCCGGCGCCCGCGTGGATCAGTACCTTCTGGCCCGGCCGGACCTGCGCCCTCTCGACCAGCGCCTGCCACGAGGTGAGGGCTACCAGGGGAAGGGAGGCGGCCTCCGCCATGGTGAGCGTGGCCGGCTTGAGAGCCAGGTCGTTCTGGTGGACGGCGATGAGTTCGGCGAAGGTGCCGATGCGGTCCTTGTCGGGCCGGGCGTAGACCTCGTCACCCACCGCGAACCGGGTGACGGCCGAGCCGACCCGGATCACCACGCCGGCGAGGTCGTTGCCCAGCACGAGGGGGAGACGGTACGGGAGGATCAGCTTGAAGTCGCCGTCGCGGATCTTGAAGTCCAGCGGGTTGACGCTCGACGCGTGGATCTTGACCAGCACGTCGTCGGCGCCCGGCTCGGGATCGGGCATCTCGGCGGCGCGCACCGCGGACTCGTCACCGTACTTCTCGATCAGATAGGTCTTCATCGCCGTCTTCCTGTCTCGTCCGCACAGGGACGGGATCTCCGCTCGCTCGGGGCTGCCCCGCTACGAGCTGCTTTCTGGTGTTCACTGCTGGTTCATGACGCCCCGCGCCGATGCGGCGGGGCGTGCCTCACGCCGTGTTCGGCGATGCGGCAAGGCTCCGCTTCACGTGCCGGGTGGTCTCGTCGGCGAGGATCTCGGGCAGTCCCCGTTCGATGCCGGACAGGGCCTGGGCGGCGACCTCGGCGGGGTCGGTCTTCTGGTCGGCGGGAACGCCGGCGGCCATGTCGGTGTCCATGTATCCGACGTGCAGTGCCGTGACGGTGATGCCGCGAGGCGCCAGTTCCTCCCGGGTCGCGCCGCTCAGCGCCCATGCCGCGGCCTTCGCCGCGGCGTAGGCGCCGAGGCCGGCCGGGTGCAGCCAGGACAGGACCGACAGCACGTTGAGCACGGCGCCGCCACCGTTGGACTCGATGACCGGGGCGAAAGCCCGCGTCACGGCCAGCGGGCCGAAGAAGTTCACCTCCATCTCCAGACGTACCGCGCCCGGGCTGCCCGTCATGAGGGGCGTTCCGGTGGAGACGCCCGCGTTGTTGACCAGCAGCGTCGCGTCGGACGCGGTACGAGCCGCCGCACGGATCGACGCCTCGTCCGTCACGTCGAGCCGCAGTGGGACGACACCCGGAAGGTCCACCGTCTCGGGGCGGCGGGCCGCCGCGTACACCTTGGCTCCGCGCTGCGCGAGCTGGGCGGCCAGATGCCGCCCGAGCCCCCGGTTGGCGCCGGTGACCACCGCGACCGCGTCCTTCAGTTCCATGAGCACTCCCGCGATGAGGGCGGTGACGACCGCCTAATAGATTATGTTCGACATCTAAATCTCAGTCTAGAATAGATTTCACTCGACATCCAACTGGGAGGGTGACTGATGGGCCGCGTATCGCAGGCACAGGCACAGGAGAACCGCCGCCGGGTCGTGGAAACCGCTTCCCGGCTGCTCCGGGAACAGGGCACCCACCTCAGCGTCGCCGACCTCATGAAGGCGGCCGGCCTGACCCACGGCGGCTTCTACAAGCAGTTCGCCTCCAAGGAGGCGCTCATCGACGAAGCCACTGCCCGCGCGTTCGCCGAACTCGCCCAGCACCACAAGGATGGGCTCGATCAGTACGCCGGGCAGCGCGACGCCGCCCAGCGGGCGCTGATCGACACCTACCTCTCCGTCGATCACCGCGACAGTGCGGCAGACGGGTGCCCTGCCGCCGCGCTCGCCACCGACATGGCCCGCGACGGAGGGGAAAGCGAGGCCCGCCGCGTCTACACCCAGGGAGTGGGCGACTTCGCCGACTTCCTCGCCACCAAGGACCAGGACGGCATCACCCGCCTGTGCACCATGCTCGGCGCACTCGTCCTGTCCCGGGCGACCAAGGGCTCCCCGCTCTCCGAGGAGATCCTCACCGCCGCACGCGAGGCACTGACGGCCACCAACTGACCGCAGACACGGTCGCCGGCTCGACTTGCCCGGGCGGTCCGCGAGGGCGCGACGGCACGCCCCCGTTCCCGTGACGGTCAGGAGGCCCCTCGGGACGCGTAGGCGCGGATGTCGGCGTCGGGGTCGGTGCTGGCCGCGGCGAGGGCGGTGCGGGCTTCGGGGACGGCGCGGTGGGAGAGGAGGGAGAGGACGGCGGCCTTGCGGACGTCCGCGTACGGATCGGCCAAGGTCTTGGCGAGGGCGGGGACCGCCTCGGCGGACAGGGCCGAGCGCAGGGCGGTGGCGGCGCCGGCCCGGACCTGCCACGCGGGGTCGGCGAGTGCCGCCGCGGCCCGCGCGGCGTACCCGGGCGGGCATCCGGTCGCGGCCAGGGCGCCCAGGGCGGCGGCCCGGACCAGTGGGTCGGGGTCGTCCAGGAGTGGGTCGAGGGGGTCCGGCGCCGGAGCGTGCACGGCCGCGAGGCCGCGGGCCACCGCGACCCGGACCTCACGGGCCGGGTCGGTGGCGGCCACCGCCAGTTCCGGCACCGCGTCCACCGAGACCAGGGCGCGGACGGCGGTGACGCGGACGTCCATGTCGACGTCGGAGAGCGCGGCGGCGTACACCCCGGCGTCGCCCAGCCGCAGCGTCCGCAGCACGTCGAGAGCGGCGGCGCGCACGCCTGAGTCATCGACTCCCAGGGCCGCCCGCAGTCCGTCCCCCAGCTCCGGTCCGGCGGGCAGTACCTCGACGAGCTCGCGCAGCGTGGCCGCGGCAGCGGCCCGGACCCGGGGTGCGGTGTCCCGCAGGCGCGCGGCGAGCGCGGGGCCGGCGTCGGCTGGAAGCGTCTCGCCGAGGGCGGCGACGGCCGCCGCCCGCACCACGGGATCGGCGTCCGCCAGGTAGGGACGGAGCGCGTCCAGGTCGGGGGACTCCTCGGCGAGGGAGAGGAGGCGGAGCAGGGTGCCGCAGTATTGCGCCACCTGATGGACCGTGTACACCGCTCTGACCTGAGGTTTCATGGGGCGGTCGGCGAGATCCGCCACCGGGCGACCACCACGTGGACCCATCGGTGACCACGATGCGAACGGCACGCCGATGTGCGGCCCGGCGGCAACCGGCCCCCGACGGCGCCGGTGTGAAGGTCCAGCAGGATCGCGGCCGTCCCACCCCGTCGGCGGTGCCGTTCAGTACGTCGGCGCCGTCCACAGCACGGTGGAGGCATGGGCCGCCGTCCGGCTGTCACCCCCGACCAGGCCGTGCCCCCCCCGGGTCGGCGTGGCGGTCGCATTGCGGGGCCATGAAATCCGGCCACCGTTTTCGGCCGTCTCGGCGGCGTGGCGCACTGTGGTCGGAAGTGGGGAAACCCCAGTTCGCAGTGGGTGCGCAGAGGCAGTCGCGGGTCTCGGTCGAGGTCCCTCCGGGGGTCTTCGGCGGGGGTTGACCGGGGGTGGGTGCGCTGCCAGGCTCCGAGCCATGACCGCGAACGCACTCCTCGCTCCGCGGCTCGACATCTCCGGCCCGTGCACCGCGCCGGACGGGTGTCCGGGCCGCTGTCCGGCCCCGCACCGCGCCTGAGCCCGGCTGCTCCAGGCCCCACGGCACGGCGGTGCCCCGCGTCGGCGGCCTCTCTGCCCCGTGCCCCTGCTGAACGGTGCCTCCTCGGCCCCCGGTTCGCGAGGCGCGGCCCGCGCGTTTCCCCGTACCCGCATCGCGTCGATACCGCGCTGCCTCCTGCCTGCCGGGCCGCCCCGTACCCCCATTCTCCTTCCGCTGCGGAAACAACTCGTCCGCCCTGAACAGGGAGTTCTCATGGCCTCTGCCTCTGCCTCTGCCATTGCCGCGACGGCAACCGCGACCACCTCCGTCACCGTCGCGAAGATCGGTGGCCGCATCGGAGCCGAGCTCGGCGGCGTACGGCTCGCCGGAGACCTGCCCGCCGCCACCGTCGCCGAGATCCGCGCCGCGCTCCTCGCCCACAAGGTCGTCTTCTTCCGCGGTCAGGACCACCTCGACGAAGCCGGCCACGAGGCCTTCGCCCGGCTGTTCGGTGCCCCGGTCGCACACCCCACCGTCCCGTCCGCGGACGGCCGTTACGCCCTCGGCATCGACTCCCACCACGGCGCCCGCGCCAACCAGTGGCACACCGACGTCACCTTCGTCCCCGCCTACCCGGCCTTCTCCATCCTGCGGGCCGTGACCATCCCCCCGTACGGCGGCAACACCCTGTGGGCCAACACCGCCACCGCCTACTCCAACCTCCCGGAACCGCTGCGGGCCCTCGCCGACAGCCTGCGCGCCGTCCACTCCAACGAGTACGACTACGCCGCCCTCAAGCCCGACGCGCTGCCCGAGGCCCTGGCCCAGTACCGCGAGGTCTTCACCTCCACGAAGTTCCTCACCGAGCACCCGGTGGTCCGCGTCCACCCCGAGACCGGTGAACGCACCCTGCTGCTCGGCAACTTCGTCCAGCGCATCCAGGGCCTCACCGGCCGCGACTCCCGCATCCTGCAGGACCTCTTCCAGGCCCACATCGAGAGCCCCGAGAACACCGTCCGCTGGCAGTGGCAGGCAGGCGACGTGGCCATCTGGGACAACCGCGCCACCCAGCACTACGGCGTGGACGACTCCGACGACCACGAGCGCACCCTGCGGCGGGTCACCGTCGACGGCGACGTCCCGGTCGGCACCGACGGGGAGCCGTCCCGCCTGATCAGCCCTGCGAGCGTCCCGGAACCGGCCTTCGGCATCGCCTCCGGAGCCTCTGCCCTGGCCTCGGGCACCGCCGCCTGACCGTCCGTCCCCGTACGACGCCCAAGGAGCCCCCGTGCCCCAGCTGCTCGCCATCACCGGCAGCCCCTCCGCCCACTCCCGTACCGCCGTCGTCGCCGACCACGTGCTGCGCCGCCTCTCCTACGCCGGCTTCGACACCGCGCACCTCGCCGTCCGCGAACTCCCCGCCGCCGACCTGCTCTCCGCCCGCCGCGGTGAGCCGGAGATCCGCCGTGCCCTGGACGCCGTCGCCGAGGCCGACGGCATCGTCATCGCGACCCCGGTCTACAAGGCCTCGTACACCGGACTGCTCAAGGCCTTCCTCGATCTGCTCCCGCAGGACGGCCTCGCGGGCAGGACGGTCCTGCCGCTCGTCACCGGCGGCAGCCTCGCCCACGTCCTGACCATCGACTACGCCCTGCGCCCCGTGCTCGCCGCTCTCGGCGCCCGGCACGTCACCGCCGGCCGGTTCGTCCTGGACTCCTCCGTCGAGCGCGGCTCCGGCCCCGACCGGCTGCGGCCCGAGGTCGAGCTGGACCTCTCCCAGGCCGTCGACGAGTTCGCGGACGCCGTGCGCGCCGCGGACGCCACGACGCTCACCGCCACCGCGCTCACCGCCACGACGCTCACCGCCACCGCGCTCACCGCCGCCCCGTAATACAGCCCGCCCCGCGACCAGTACCCACAAGGACCCGTCATGCCCGCATCCCTCGCCTCGACCTCCACCTCCCGACGCCAGTTCCTGACCCTGCTCGGCATCTCGGCGGCCGCGGTGAGCTGCGGCACGGCCACCGCCACCGGCGGTGGATCCGGCTCGCAGGTCAAGACCCTGAAGTACCAGGGCTCGGTCGGCGCGGTCACGCTCCCCGAACTCGCCGCGGCCCTCGGTTACTTGGAGGACGTCAAGCTCGACTGGATCGGCAACACCACCAGCGGCCCGCAGGACATCCAGACCGCCGCCACCGGCCAGACCCACTTCGGCAGCGCCTTCAACGGCGCGGTCATCAAGCTCGCCGCCGGCAAGGCGCCGATCAAGGCCGTCATCTCCTCCTACGGCTCGGACCAGTACTCCTACGCCGGCTACTTCGTCCTGGAGGACAGCCCGATCCGCTCCGCCCGCGACCTGATCGGCAAGAAGGTCGGCATGAACACCCTCGGCGCCCACTACCAGGCGCTGCTCGACACCTACCTCGCCCGCAACGGCCTCTCCAAGGCGGACGCGGCCAAGGTCGAACCCCTGGTGGTGCCGCCCGTCAACACCGAACAGGCCCTGCGCGCGAAGCAGATCGAGGTCGGGGTGCTCACCGGCATCCTGCGCGACAAGGCCGTCGCCTCCGGCGGCATCCGCCCGCTGTTCACCGACGTGGAGCTGCTCGGCCCGTTCAGCGCGGGCACCTACATCATGACCGAGCGCTTCATCAAGCAGAACCCGGACACCGTACGGACCTTCGTGACGGGTGTGGCCAAGGCCATCGAGTGGTCCCGCACCACCCCGCGCGAGGAGGTCGTCGCCCGGATGACGGAGATCGTCAAGAAGCGCGGCCGCAACGAGGACACCACCGCCCTGCAGTACTGGCGCTCCTTCGGGATCGCCGAGACGGGCGGCCGGATACCCGACAAGGAGTTCCAGCTGTGGCTCGACTGGCTCGGCGAGCGCGGCGAGATCAAGAAGGGGCAGTTCACGCCGTCCGACCTCTACACCAACGAGTTCAACGGCTACGGAAGGGGCTGAGATCCGACATGGCGAAGATCGTGTTCGAGGGAGTGCGCAAGACCTTCGGGGACTTCACCGCGCTCGACGGCATCGACCTGGAGATCCGCAGCGGGGAGTTCCTCGTGGTCGTCGGCCCCAGCGGCTGCGGCAAGTCCACGCTCCTCGACCTCCTCGGCGGACTCTCGGCCCCCACGGCCGGACGGATCCTGCTCGACGGCGAGGAGGTCACCGGGCCGGGCCTGGACCGGGGCATCGTCTTCCAGCAGTACGCGCTGCTGCCGTGGCGCACCGCCCGGGGAAACGTCGAGTTCGGCCTGGAGGCCACCGGTGTGCCGCGCCGGCAACGCGCCGCCCGGGCGCGGGAGTTCCTGGACCTGGTCGGGCTGACCGGCTTCGAGGACCGGCATCCGCACCAGCTCTCCGGCGGCATGCGCCAGCGCGTCGCCATCGCCCGCTCGCTGGCGTACGACCCGGACGTGCTGCTGATGGACGAGCCGTTCGCCGCGCTCGACGCGCAGACCCGCGAGTCCCTGCAGGACGAGCTGCGCCGCATCTGGCAGAGCACCGGCAAGACCGTCGTCTTCATCACGCACGGCATCGAGGAAGCCGTCTACCTCGGGCAGCGGGTGGCCGTCATGACCTCCCGGCCCGGCCGGGTCAAGGAGGTCGTCCCGGTCTCCTTCGGCGACCGCGACGGACTGCTGGGGGAGGCCCTGCGGTCCAGCCCGGAGTTCGCCCGCTACCGGCACGAGATCTGGAACCTCCTCCACGACGAGGTGGCCCGCGCCCAGAAACTGGAGAAGGAGGCGGCAGCCGTATGACCACCGGAACCGACACCACCGCCCTGGCGGCCGCGGGCCTCACGGCCCCGGCTCCGGCGCCGGCCGAGACCGCCCCCGCCGTGGGGAACGCCGAGGGGACCGCCCGGGCCGGAGCCCCGGTCCTCAAGTCCCCGGCCCCGGCCGCCGTCGCAGGGCCCCCCGAGAAACCCGCCCCCGCCCCCACCCGTACGAAGTCCGGCGCACTGGCCGTCGTACGCGGCCTGAAGGCCGTCGCCGTCCGGACCGCCGCCCTCCTCGCCCTGACCGCCCTCTGGGAGATCGCCCCGCGCGCCGGCCTGGTCGACGCCACCTTCCTGCCCCCCATCAGCGAGGTGGCCGTCGCCTGGTGGGAGCTGGCCGGCGACGGCCAGCTCGCCGACCACACCCAGGCCAGCCTGATCCGCTCCTTCGGCGGCTTCGCCATCGCCGTGGCCGTAGCCGTCCCGCTCGGCCTGCTCATCGGCTGGTACCGGCCCCTCGCCGACTTCCTCGGGCCCCTGCTGGAGGTCTTCCGCAACACCGCGGCCCTCGCGCTGCTCCCGGTCTTCGTGCTGCTCCTCGGCATCGGCGAGACCTCGAAGGTGTCGATCGTGGTCTACGCCTGCCTCTGGCCCGTCCTGCTCAACACCATCAGCGCCGTCCGGAACGCCGACCCCACCCTGATCCGGCTCGCCCGGTCCATGGACCTCTCCACGCCGCGCCTGTTCCAGAAGGTGATCCTCCCGGCCTCCGTACCGGCGATCTTCACCGGTATCCGGCTCGCCGGCGCCGTCTCCATCCTCGTCCTCGTGGCCGCCGAGATGATCGGCGCGAAAGCGGGACTCGGCTATCTGATCAACGCCTCGCAGTTCAACTTCGCGATCCCGCAGATGTACGCGGGGATCGTCACGATCTCCGCGATCGGCGTCGCCTTCAACCAGCTCCTCGTCACCGTCGAACGCCGCCTCAGCCTCTGGCGCGTCCCCACCTCCTCCTAGGGAATCCCACATGAGCGACCAGACGCCCCGGACCCTCCACCTCAACGCCTTCCTCATGAACGCCGGGCACCACGATGCCGCCTGGCGCCACCCCGGCAGCACCCCCGAGCGGATCACCGACCTGCGGTACTTCCAGGAGCTCGCCCGCACCGCCGAGCGCGGACGGCTCGACTCGATCTTCTTCGCCGACGGTGTCGCGCTCTGGGGGAAGGCCCGCTACAACGCCGTAGGCGGGTTCGAGCCGCTCACCCTGCTCTCCGCGATCGCCGCCGTCACCGAGCACATCGGGCTGATCGCCACCGTCTCCACCACCTTCAACGAGCCCTTCAACCTCGCCCGCAAGTTCGCCTCCCTCGACCACATCAGCGGCGGCCGCGCCGGCTGGAACATCGTCACCTCGGGCAGCGTCGACGAGGCCCGGAACTTCAACCGCGACGAGCACCTGGAGCACGCCCGCCGCTACGAGCGCGCCCGCGAGTTCCTCGACGTCGCCACCAAGCTCTGGGACAGCTGGGAGGACGACGCGATCGTCCTCGACAAGGAGCGCGGGATCTACGCCGACACCGACAAGCTCCACCCGGCCGCCCACCGCGGCGAGCACTTCGGCGTCGCCGGCCCGCTGAACGTGCCACGCTCCCCGCAGGGGTACCCGCTGCTCGTGCAGGCGGGATCCTCCGAGTCCGGGAAGGAGTTCGCCGCCCAGTACGCCGAGGCCGTCTTCACCGCCCAGCAGACCCTCGCCGACGGCCGGACCTTCTACAAGGACCTCAAGTCCCGCCTGGCGAAGTACGGCCGTGCCGAGGAGGACCTGCTCGTCCTGCCCGGCATCGCCCCCGTCATCGGTTCCACCGAGGCCGAGGCCAGGGCCCTGGAGCAGGAGCTCACCGACCTCCAGATCCCGGAGTACGGCCTCGCCCAGCTCTCCGGCATGCTGGGCGTGGACCTCACCGCCCTGCCCCTTGACGGCCCGCTGCCCGAACTCCCCGACGAGCGGGACATCAACGGCAACAAGAGCCGTTTCACCCTCGTCGCCGAACTGGCCCGCCGCGACGGGCTCACGCTGCGCGAGCTGATCGCCCGCCTCGGCGCGGGCCGCGGCCACCGGGTCTTCGCCGGCACCCCCGAGCAGATCGCCGACGAACTGGAGGAGTGGTTCACCCGAGGAGCCGCCGACGGGTTCAACATCATGGCGCCCGTCCTGCCCACCGGCCTGACCGACTTCGTCGACCAGGTCGTGCCGATCCTCCAGCGGCGCGGCCTCTTCCGTACCGAGTACACCGGCCGCACCCTGCGCGAGAACTACGGCCTGCCGCGCCCCGCCAACCGCTACACGAGGGAGCCGGTGTGAGCGATCACCTCACCGAGGTGCTCGTCGTCGGCGGTGGGCCCGCCTCGGACTGAGTCGCTCACCGGCGCAGGTCGGAGGCCGTTCCCTCGTTCGTGGGAGGACGGCCTTCCGCGTGTTCGGGGCGGGTCTCGGAGCCGTCGTCGAGGCGCGGCCCGTGGCCGTCGACCGCGACCCGGCCGAGCGCGCTCGGGCGCTGCGGGCGTGCCGCGTGCCGGAGGGGCGCCCGGGGCGTCGCGGGTTAGGATCCTGCGGCCTTCGACCGTTCGTGGACCAGGAGTCAGCCCTATGCACCGCTTCGATGTCGAGACCCTGGCGGCGGGACGGTGGCGGAACGGCGGGGGTGTGACGCGGGAGATCGTCTCCTGGCCGGCGGGGGCCGCGGACTTCGCGTGGCGGGCGAGCGTCGCCGACATCGAGGCGGACGGGCCGTTCTCGGCGTTTCCCGGGGTCGACCGGACGTTCACGCTGCTCGCCGGCGGGGGCGTGCGGCTGACGGCGCCGGGGGGTTTCGACCGGACGGCGCGGCGGGAGGAGCCGCTCGCCTTTCCCGGTGACCTGGAGCTGACCGCCGAACTGGCCGCGGAACCGCCCGGTGGCGCCTGCCGCGTGCTGAACCTCATGGTGCGGCGGGGGCGCTGGACGGTCCGGGTGGAGCGCGTCACCGGTGCCGTCGCGCCGCCGGCCGGTCACGCCGGGGTGCTCCTCGTGCGGCACGGGCTCTGGCGTGCCGGCGGGGAGGAGCACCCGCTGTCCGCGGATCGGGGCGTGTGGTGGGGAGGGGACGAGGGCGCCGGGGGAGCGGGCATCGTGCCGCTGTCCTCCGGCGCCGTCGCCCTGTGGGCGGATCTCGCGCCAGGGTCCGGCTACTGACGGTACGTCGAGAGGAAGCGGCCGATGCGGTTGATGGCCGTCTCCAGGTCGTCGGCGCGCGGCAGCGTGACGAAGCGGAAGTGGTCGGGGCGCGGCCAGTTGAAGCCGGTGCCCTGCACGATGTGGATCTTCTCGCGCAGCAGCAGGTCGAGGACGAGCCGTTCGTCGTCGACGATCTTGTGCACGGCCGGGTCCAGCTTGGCGAAGGCGTAGAGGGCGCCCTTGGGCTTGACGCAGCTGACGCCCGGGATCTCGTTCAGCGCCTGCCAGGCGACGTCGCGCTGCTCGGTGAGCCTGCCGCTCGGCAGGGTCAGGTCGTGGATCGACTGGTGGCCGCCGAGCGCGGCCTGGACGGCGTACTGCGCCGGCACGTTGGGGCACAGGCGCATGCCGGCCAGCATGGTCAGCCCCTCCAGGTAGTCCGCGGCCTGGTCCTTGGGGCCGGAGACGACCAGCCAGCCGCTGCGGAAACCGGCCACCCGGTAGGACTTGGAGAGGCCGTTGAAGGTGAGCGTCAGGACGTCGTCGGCGAGCGCGGCGAGGCAGTGGTGCTCGGCGTCGTCGTAGAGGATCTTGTCGTAGATCTCGTCGGCCAGCACCATCAGGCCGTGGCGGCGGGCGAGTTCGAGGATCCCTTCCAGGAGCTCCTTCGAATAGACCGCGCCCGTGGGGTTGTTGGGGTTGATGACGACGATGGCCTTGGTGCGGTCGGTGATCTTCGACGCGATGTCGTCGAGGTCGGGGAACCAGTCCGCCTCCTCGTCGCACAGGTAGTGCACGGCCCGGCCGCCGGCGAAGCGCACGACCGCCGTCCACAGCGGGTAGTCGGGCATCGGCACGAGGACCTCGTCGCCGTCGTCCACCAGCGCCTGCACGGCCATCTGGATCAGCTCGGAGGCGCCGTTGCCGAGGTAGACGTCGTCGACGGTCACGCCCGCGACGCCGCGCTGCTGGTAGTACTGCATCACCGCGCGCCGGGCCGGGAGGATGCCCCGGGAGTCGCTGTAGCCGTGCGCGTTGGGCAGGTTGCGGATGATGTCCTGGAGGATCTCCTCCGGCACCTCGAAGCCGAACGGCGCGGGGTTGCCGGTGTTCAGCCGCAGGACGCTGTGACCCGCCTCCTCCAGGGCGTTGGCCTGGTCGACGACCGGGCCCCGGATCTCGTAGCACACGTCCTTCAACTTGCTGGACTGTCGAAACGTCATCTGCGGCCTCCCGACCGTCACTGTCACCGTCATCCGCGCCGCTGCGGCTGCTTTGTTCTACCAAGTTCCCACTTGGAAAGTCCAACCTTTTGGCTATGCTGGCCACCATGCCACGCCGAAGCTACGACCAGTACTGCGCCGTCGCCCGAGCCCTCGACGCGGTGGGGGAGCGCTGGAGTCTGCTGATCGTCCGGGAGCTGCTGCACGGCCCGCGGCGGTACACCGACCTCCACGCCGACCTCCCCGGCGTCTCCACCGACATCCTCGCCAGCCGGCTCAAGCAGCTGGAGGGCGAGGAACTGGTCGAGCGCCGCCGCCTGGAGCGGCCCGCCAACGCGACCGTCTACCAGCTCACCGCGCGCGGCGCCGAACTCCGCCCGGTCGTCGAGGCCCTGGCCGCCTGGGGCCTCGACGCGCTCGGCACCCCCCGCCCGACGGACGCCGTCCGCACCCACTGGTTCACCGGGGAATGACACGGGAGGGAACCTTTCCTCCCGCGCCGCCGTCTTCCCTTCCGAAGCGGTGATCCATCGTGTGCGAGCCGAGCGAGGTGCCATGCGGACGAACGACCCGAACACCCTGGAGACCACCCTGGCCGACGGCCGGCGGATGACCCTCTCCCTGCCCGCCACGAACGCCGGCTGGGCCGCCGACGGACTCGCCGCGCTGCGTCCCGTGCGCCCCACCCACACCGGCCGCGGCGAGGAGCCGCCCGCCCTGCCCGAGCGCCCCGCCCTCCCGATGGAGGTCGCCCTCCTGGGCTTCGCGCTCTAGCCGACCCACGGGGCGGCGGAGCGGGTGCCGTGGCCGTGCCGCCGTGGTGTCCTGGAAGGTGAGGGGGCGGACCGTCGCCTCACGAGGAGGAAGGGTCATGGCGATCCTCGTCCACGCCGTCCTCGACGGAGTCACCACGGAGCAGTACGACACGCTCAACGCCCGGCTCCAGTCGACACCCGAGATCTTCGACGGGTGCATCTCGCACGCGTGCGTGCCGACCGAGAGCGGCCTGGAGATCTTCGACCTCTGGGAGAGCGGAGAGCAGATGAAGGCCTTCGCCGAGAAGATGATGCCCATCGCGACCGGCCTCGGCTGGCCGGAAGGGCCGATGCCGCGCGTGGTGGACGTCCACCACCACTGGGTACCGGGCGCGGGCGGCTGACGGCCGCCGCCCGGCCGCGGCCCCCGGCCGTGCCCGTACGGCGCACCGCTCACGCCCGCCGCACGACAGCGCGCGCTTCAGCGCACCCGTACTCGTACACATACCCGCACTCGTACGCGTACGACAACGGTGTGGCCGGCCTGCCGTGCCGCACGTGCTGCCCGTGCTCGACGGGACGGGCGGGTTACGGTCGCCGGTATGGCCGATGATCGACGCGGATGGCTGCGGTGTCTGCTCGCCGGAGCGGTGTTCGTGGTGTGCATGGCCGGCACCACGCTCCCCACCCCGCTCTACCCCCTCTACCAGGAGGAGTTCGGCTTCTCCGAACTCACCGTCACCGTGGTGTACGCCGTGTACGCCTTCGGCGTCCTCGCCGTGCTCCTCCTCGCCGGCAACGCCTCCGACACCATCGGCAGGCGCCCCACCCTGAGCTGGGGCCTCGCCTTCGCCGCCGCGAGCGCCGTCTGCTTCCTCTGCGCCGACGCCCTCGGCTGGCTGTACGCGGGCCGGCTGCTCTCCGGCCTCTCCGCGGGCCTCTTCACCGGCGCCGCCACCGTCTACGTCATCGAGCTGGCCCCGCCCGGCGGCACCGCCCGCGCCACCCTCGTCGCGACCGCCGCGAACATGGGCGGCCTCGGCTGCGGCCCCCTCCTCGCCGGACTCCTCGCCGAGTACGCCCCCGAGCCCCTGCTGCTGCCGTTCGCCGTCCACCTGGCCCTCGTCGCGCTCTCCGCCCTGGTGCTGTGGTGGCTGCCCGAGACGGTGGCGGAACGCCGGCCGCTCAGCGCCGTACGCCCCCGCAAGCCCGCCCTGCCGGCCCGCGTCCGGGCGGTGTTCGTGCCCGCGGCCGTCGCCTCCTTCGTGGGCTTCGCCCTCTTCGGCGTCTTCACCTCCGTCAGCCCCGCCTTCCTCGCCCGCTACCTCCACGTCGACGACCACGCCGTCAGCGGCCTCGTCGTCGCCCTCGCCTTCTTCGCCTCCACCGCCGGACAGGTCGCCGCCGGCCGCGTCGGCGCCGACCGCTCACTGCCGCTGGGCTGCGCCGTCCTGCTCGCCGGACTGCTCCTGCTCGCCCTCGCCCTCGCCACCGACCACCTGCTCTTCATCGTGCTCGCCGCCCTCGTCGGCGGCACCGGTCAGGGCCTCGCCTTCCGCGCCGCGCTCTCCGCGGTCGCCGCCGCCTCGCCGCCCGACCAGCGGGCCGCCGTCATCTCCTCGCTCTTCGTCGCCGCGTACACCGGCATCTCCCTCCCGGTGATCGGCGTCGGCCTGCTGGCCGACCCCCTCGGCCTGGAGGGCGCGGGGCTCGTCTTCATCGCCTGCATGCTGGTCCTCGTCGCCACGGCCGGCGCCTACCTCCTGCGGCGCGCCCGCGCCGGGACTAGCGCCGGCCCCACACCGTGAGCATCCCGGCCGACAGCGCCGCGCACTCCTCCGACTCCAGATACCGCACCGCCTCGTCGAGGCCCGCGTCGTCCACCAGGCCCGTCGCCACCATCGCCGCCCTGCTCCGCTCCCAGGTGTCCGCCCAGAACCGGCTGATGGGGCTGCCCGGCAGCAGCGGCGGCACATGGATCTCCGCCCCCACCTCCCGCAGCCCGGCGGCCCGCAGCCACGCGGGGGAGGACGGCACCCAGGAGACGTCGGTGCCGATGGTGTCCCGCAGCCCCCGCCACATCGCCCGCATCGCCCGGGTGTACGGCGTCTCCGGCGCCCCCCCGCTCGTCAGGTCGACGGCGTCGCTCAGCACCAGCACCCCGCCGGGCTCGACCAGTTCGGCGAGCCGGGCCACCGTCCGCTCCCGCCCGGGCAGGTGCATCAGGACGAACCGCGCGTGCACCAGCCGGAACCGCCCGGGGGCGAAGTCCGGGGCCGTCACATCGGCCTCCAGCACGTCGAGCCCCGGCACGGGCCGTTCGGCGAGGAACCGCACGTCCCGGTCGACCGCGAGCACACTCGCCACGCCCGCCTCGGTGAGGAGCCGCCGGGACACCGTGCCCGTCCCGGCCCCCACGTCGAGGCAACGCCAACCGGGCCCGGCCCCGAGCGCCCTCAGCCGCGTCAGGCTGACATCGTCGTAGGCGAGCGCCCCGTAGTCGATCCGCCGCCCCTCGCCCGCCGCCTCCGGCGGGAACACGTCCTCGCCGTACCGCCCGCCCCCACCGGCTCGGGACGGCCGGCGGTCGTGGTCGCGGTCCGGGTCGTGGTCGGGGCCGCGTCCGGGGTCGTGGTCGGGGTCGGATCCACGTGATTCCATGCACCGATCGTGCGCCGCCCCGGTCACCCGGCACCCACCCGAGGCGGCCGTTCGGCTCAAGCGGCGTCCGGGGCCGTCCGGGCCTCCGGCGCCCCCGTCAGATGGACCAGCATCAGCGCGTGGTCCGCGCGCGCCAGCTCGCGGCCCTGGCCGTCGGTCAGCCGCCCGGTGACCCGGTAGAGGCCGCAGTGGGCCCGGCCGACCGGCATCCGCCGGGGCGGCAGCCGCACCTCGTACGGCCCGCCGCGGCGGAAGCCGCCGAGCTGCGTCCGGGTGGTGACCGGCGGCTGCTCGTCCCCGGTGCGCCGCTCCTCGAAGGCGAGCCCGTCGACCGCCCGGCCCACCAGGAAGGTCAGGCCGACGCTCACCACCGCGCCCTCCGGGACCTTCAGCGGACCGGCCTCCTCGGCCGGGCCGCCCAGGCCCACCACGAGCCGTCCCCGCTCCTCCGTGTGCAGGGACACGTCGAGGAGCCGGAAGCCGGGTCCGGAGCCGCTCACGGCGTCACGGGTCCGTCGTCGTGGGGCGGCGGGGCGTCACGCCGTGGCATCCCGCCCGGCGCGGCCGGGGGCATGCCGCCCGCCGGCCGGTCCTCGCCCGGCGGCATCCCGTACTCCGGCAGGTCCGCGCCCGGCTCGCCGCCGGCGCTGTCTCCGGGGCGCAGCCGCCCGCGCCAGCCGCCCGTCGCCTGCTCGCGGTCCTCGATGAACTCCTTGAACCGGTGCAGGTCACCCTCGACCCGCTGCTCCACGAACCCCATCGCCTGCGCGGCGCGGTCGGCGAGCCCGGAGGGCTCCACCTCCATCTTGAGCCGTACGAGGGTGTGCTCGTCGTCGACCCGTTCGAAGGTGACGACGCCCTTCTGCCGCACGTCCCCGCCGACCGTCCGCCACGCGATCCGCTGGTCGGGGAGCTGGTCGACGATCTCCGTGTCGAACTCGCGGCTCGCGCCCGCGACCCTGGTCCGCCAGTGGCAGAGCCGGTCGTCGAGCTGCCGGACCTCCTCGACCCCGTCCATGAAACGCGGAAACTCCTCGAACTGCGTCCACTGGTCGTAGACCTGCCGCAGCGGGGCCTCCACCTCGATCGTGTCGTACACCATGCCGGTCATCTCCCTGGTCGGGGCGCGGCTACCCGCGCCCGGATCCCGTAACCCTCGGGCCGTAGGGTGAGTGCCGTACGCGAGGAGAGGGCAGGAGGACCGGATGGCCGGGGAGACGGTGAACGAGGTGCTGGCCGAGCTGGCCGCCCTGGAGGACCCCCGGATGCGCGAGGTCAACGCGCGGCACGGCGACGACCACGGGGTGAACCTCGCCCGGCTGCGCGCGGTCGCCAAGCGGCTCGGGATCCGGCACGAGCTCGCCCGCGAGCTGTGGGCGAGCGGCGACACCGCCGCCCGGCTCCTCGCCACGCTCGTCTGCCGCCCCAAGGAGTACGAGCGCGACGAGCTCGACGCGATGCTCCGCGCGGCACGGGCCCCCAAGGTCCACGACTGGCTCGTGAACTACGTCGTGAAGAAGAGCCGCCACACCGAGGAGCTCCGCGTGGCCTGGCTCGCCGACGCCGACCCGGGCGTCGCGAGCGCCGGCTGGGCGCTCACCACCGAGCGGGTCGCGACGCGGCCCGACGGCCTCGATCTCGACGGCCTCCTCGACACGGTCGAGGCGGAGATGAAGGACGCCCCCGACCGGCTCCAGTGGGCGATGAACCACTGCCTCGCCCAGATCGGCATCGAACACCCCGCCCTGCGCGAGCGGGCCCTCGCCGTCGGGGAACGCCTGGGGGTCCTCAAGGACTACCCGACCCCCAAGGGCTGCACCTCCCCCTACGCCCCGGTCTGGATCGCCGAGATGGTCCGCCGCCGCGAGGGCTAGGCCGGAGGCGACCGGCCGCGGCGGCTGCCTGGCGCCGGGGTCTCAGCCCGGTCGGCCCGGCAGGTCGGCGTCCAGTTCGCTCAGCTCGCGCGGGTCCAGCGTGAGCTCCGCCGCCCTGGCGGAGTCGGTGATGGAGGCGGGGCGGGAGGCTCCGGGCACCGGGAGCATCGCGGGGGAGCGGGCCAGCAGCCATGCCAGGGCGACCCGCTGGGGGCTGACCTCGCGGCCGGCGGCGACGCGGTGGAAGGCCGTGCCGGCGGAGGTGGGGCCGGAGGGGCCGTCGAGGGAGCTGCGGGAGATGCCGCCGAGGGGGCTCCAGGGCAGGAAGGCGAGGCCGAGGCGTTCGCACAGCCGCAGTTCGGGCTCGCTGTCGCGGACGGCGGGCGAGTACCGGTTCTGGACGGAGACGAGTCCGTCGCCGAGGATCCGGTGCGCCTCGTGGATCTGGGCGGTGGTGACGTTGGAGACGCCGGCGGCGCGGATCGTGCCGGCGTCGAGCAGCTCGCGCAGCGCGCCGACGGAGTCCGCCCAGGGCACGGCCGGGTCCGGCTTGTGCAGCTGGTACAGGCCGATCGCGTCGGTGCCCAGGCGCCTGGCGGAGGCTTCGGCGGCCCGCTTCAGGTGGGCGGGGGTTGCGTCGACGGTCCAGCTGCCGTCGCCGGGGCGGCCGCGGCCGCCCTTGGTGGCCACCAGGACCCGCGAGGTGTCGCCGCCGTACCGGGCCAGGGCGCGGGCGACGAGCAGCTCGTTGTGGCCCGTCTCGCCGGCGTGCCAGTGGTAGCTGTCGGCGGTGTCGAGGAGGGTGACGCCGGCGTCGAGGGCGGCGTGGAGGGTGGCGAGGGCCCGGTTCTCGTCCGGGCGGTGCTCGATGGACAGTGGCATGGCGCCCAGGCCGATGACGCTGACGGTGGTGTGGGCGAGGGTGCGGTAGCGCATGGGGCCTCGTTCGTCAGGGGGCGGGAGCGGGGGACACGGCGAGGGCCTCGGCGGCGGCGCCGGGCAGCCAGTCGGCGGTGCGGGAGAAGCGGAAGCCGAGCGCCTTCGCGCGGGCGTTGTCCAGGGCGTAGTGGCGGTCGAAGGAGAACGGCGAGGCCTCGGCGCCCGCCGGGACGGTCCGGTACACGGCCTCCCGGCCGGCCGCCGTGGCCACGGTCCCGGCGAGGCCGTACACGTCGAGCAGGCCGTCGGAGCAGGCGTTGACCGGGCCGGTGAAGCCGGCCGTGGCCGCCCACTCCAGCAGCTCGGCCAGCTCCTCGTAGTGGAGGAAGACCGTCGGCAGCGCCCGGGCGTGCACGGCGATCTCCTCGCCCCGGGCGATCCGGCCGGCGTAGTGCGCCAGCCGGCCGGTGAACTCCCGCGCCCCGCCGCCGAGCACATGGGCGGCGCGCACGGTGGCGAAGGCGAAGCCGCCCGCGCGGGCGAGGACGGCCTCGGCCTGCCGCTTGCCCTCGGCGTAGTGCGCCTCCAGGTAGGCGTCGTCGTGCCAGGGGAGGTCCATGGCCACCCGCCAGGCGGCCGGGTCCACGCTCTCCTCCGGCACGGGCGTCCCCGGGGGCACGGCGGGCAGGGCGGCGGTGGCGGGGTCGTAGACCTCGATCGTGGAGGTCATCACGTAGCGCCGGGTGCGGCCGGCGAAGACGCGGGCGGCGACGGCGGCCTGGACGGGGCTGTAGCAGACCTGGTCCACCACGACGTCGAAGGCCCGGCCGGCGAGGGCGGCGGTCAGGGCGGCCTCGTCGTCGCGGTCGACGACGAGGTGCTCGACGCCGGCGGGCGGCGCGGCCGAGCCCCGGTTGATCACGGTGACCCGGTGGCCCGCCGCGCGCGCCCGCTCGACGAGGAGCTTTCCGAAGTACCGGCTTCCGCCGATGACGCAGATCCTTTGCATGCCCTCATCCTGGAGACCTATCGTCATCAGCAGAAGTACCGGCTTTCTGGCCTCGTATGAAGGAAAACTGTTGATCGACGTGCAGCGGCTCCGTGTCCTGCGTGCGGTGGCGGAGCACGGCAGCTTCAACCGGGCGGCCGCGGCCCTCCACCTGACCCCCTCGGCCGTCTCCCAGCAGGTGGCCGCCCTGGAGCGCGGCCTCGGCGCCCAGGTCGTCGCGCGCAGCACCCGCGGCGTGACGCTCACCCGGGCCGGCCGGATCATGCTGGGCGCCGCCGAGACCGTCGCCGCGGAGCTGGAGCACGCGCGGCAGCGGATCGCCGCGCTCGGCACCGGCCGCACCCAGCTGACCGTCGCCGCCTTCACCAGCGGCGGCAGGCTCCTGCTGCCCGCCGCCCTCACCCGGCTCATGGCGGACCATCCCCGCACCGTGCTCCACGTCAGGGAGGGCGAACCCGAGGACACCCTGCCGCTGGTGCGCCAGGGCGCCGTGGACCTCGCCCTCGCCTACCACTTCGACGGCCCGCTCCCGGTCGGTCCGGGCGCCTCCTCCGGCCTGGAGTGGACGCCGCTCCTGGAGGACCCGTTGCACGTCGTCCTGCCGCGGGGGCACCGGCTGGCCCGTCGCGACGCGCTCGACCTGACGGACCTGGCCGCCGAACCCTGGGTGCTCGGCTGCCTGAAGACCGAGGCGTACCTGCGGCGCTTCGCCGAGCGCGCGGGCTTCGATCCGGAGATCCGCGGGACCACCACCGACTACTTCTTCGCCCGCTCCCTCGTCGCCGCGGGCATGGGGATCTCCCTGGTCCCCTCCATCGCGCTCGTCCCCGAGGTCCCGGGGGTGCGCGCCGTCCCGATCACGCCGCCGGGCCCGGTCCGGCACATCGGCGTCGCCGCGCTCGGCGGCCGTGACCGGCCCGACGTCACCGCGCTCGTCCGGGCGCTGCGCGAGGAGGCGGCGCGGCACGGCGGGCGGTGAGCCGGCGAGGACGGACGGCGGACGGGCGGTCCCTCCGCGCCCGTTCGCGTCCGGACCGTTGACGGCCCCGCGCTCCGGACACCAGGATGGGCCCACATGTATGGGAGCGCTCCCACTCTCGGCGTCACGGCGGCGTACCGGGGGCGCGCGCTCCGTCGAATCCCCCACGAGGAGCGGACGTTGAACCGACGCAGAACCGCCCTGCTGTCCCTGACGGCCCTGCTGGCGGCAGGCCTGAGCGCCGTGCCCGCGGGCACGGCCGGGGCGGACGAGGTGGAGCAGATCGTGAACGGCGCCTTCGACGACGGCACCGCCCCCTGGTGGACGAGCGGCGTCACCGCCGGCCCGGCCGACGGCGGGCTCTGCGCCGACGTGCCCGGCGGCACCGTGAACCGCTGGGACGCCGGGGTCGGCCAGAACGACCTCACGCTCGCCGCGGGCGAGACCTACCGCATCGCCTTCCGCGCCACCGGAACCCCGGCGGGCCACTCCGTCCGCGCCGTCGTCGGCCTCCAAGTCGCCCCGTACGACGCCTATTACGAGGTCGTGCCGCAGCTCAGCGTCTCCGGCGACAGCTACGCCTACACCTTCACCTCCCCGGTCGACACCACCCAGGGGCAGGTCGCCTTCCAGCTCGGCGGCGCCGCCGACGCCTGGCGGTTCTGCCTCGACGACGTCTCCCTCCTCGGCGGGGTGCCGCCGGAGAAGTACGAGCCCGACACCGGCCCCCGCGTCCGGGTCAACCAGGTCGGCTACCTGCCCCGGGGCCCCAAGAACGCCACCCTCGTCACCGAGGCGACCACCCGGCTGCCCTGGCGCCTCGACGACGCGGACGGCACCGCCGTCGCGCGCGGCTGGACCGTCCCGCGCGGCGTCGACGCCTCCTCCGGGCAGAACGTCCACTCCCTCGACTTCGGCCGATACCGGGAGCGGGGAACGGACTTCACCCTCACCGTCGACGGCGAGACCAGCCACCCCTTCGACATCGGAACCGCCGCCTACGACCGACTGCGCCTGGACGCGGCGAAGTTCTACTACACCCAGCGCAGCGGAACCCCCATCCGCGAGGACCTGCGCCCCGGTTACGGCCGCGCGGCCGGCCACGTCGGCACCGCCCCCAACCAGGGCGACACCCGGGTCCCCTGCCAGCCGGGCGTCTGTGACCACACCCTCGACGTCAGCGGCGGCTGGTACGACGCCGGCGACCACGGCAAGTACGTCGTCAACGGCGGCATCTCCGTCTGGCAGCTCCTCTCCACCCACGAGCGCGCCCGGCACGCCCGCACCGGCGACGCCGAGGCGCTCGGCGACGGCACCCTCGCCCTCCCCGAGAGCGGCAACGGCGTCCCCGACCTCCTCGACGAGGCCCGCTGGGAGCTGGACTTCCTCCTCAAGATGCAGGTCCCCGAGGGCGAACCGCTCGCCGGCATGGCCCACCACAAGATCCACGACGAGCAGTGGACCGGGCTGCCCCTGCTGCCCTCCGACGACCCGCAGAAGCGCGAGCTCCACCCGCCGACCACCGCCGCCACCCTCAACCTCGCCGCCACCGCCGCCCAAGCGGCCCGCGTCTACGAGGAGTTCGACCCCCGCTTCGCGGCCACCGCGCTGACCGCCGCCCGCAAGGCCTGGGCCGCCGCCCTCGCCCACCCCGACGTCCTCGCCTCCGAGAGCGACGGCGTCGGCGGCGGCACCTACGCCGACGCCGACGTCTCCGACGAGTTCTACTGGGCCGCGGCCGAGCTCTACCTCACCACCGGGGAACGGCAGTTCAAGGACCACGTCCTCGCCTCGCCCGTCCACACCGCCGACATCTTCGGCGCCGTCGGCTTCGACTGGGCCAGGACGGCCGTCCCCGCCCGCCTCGACCTCGCCACCGTCCCCAGCCGCCTCCCCGGCCGCGACCGGGTCCGCGCCTCCGTCCGCGCCGGAGCCGACCGCTACCTGGCCACCCTCAAGGCCCACCCCTACGGCATGCCGTACGCCCCCGAGGGCCAGCGGTACGACTGGGGCTCCACGCACCAGATCCTCAACAACGCCGTCGTCCTCGCCACCGCCTACGACCTCACCGGTGCCGCCGCCTACCGCGACGGCGCCGTCCAGAGCATGGACTACGTCCTCGGCCGCAACGCCCTGAACCTCTCCTACGTCACCGGCTACGGCGAGGTCAGCGCCCGGAACCAGCACAGCCGCTGGTACGCCCACCAGCTCGACCCCGCGCTGCCGCACCCGCCCGCCGGCTCGCTCTCCGGCGGCCCGAACTCCAGCATCCAGGACCCGCTGGCGCAGGCGAAACTCCAGGGCTGCACCGGGCAGTTCTGCTACATCGACGACATCCAGTCCTGGTCCACCAACGAACTGACCATCAACTGGAACTCCGCCCTGACCTGGATGGCGTCCTTCGTCGCCGACCAGGGCTAGCCGGCCCCCGGCACCGCCCCCGTCCCCGCCCTCTGCGCCCGGAAGGCACGCCGGTAGGCGGCGGGGGTGGTGCGCACGGCCTCGTGGAAACGACGGCGGAGGTTCACGGCCGAGGAGAGGCCCACCCGGTGGGCGACAGTCTCCACCGGCAGGTCCGTCTCCTCCAGGAGCGCCCGGGCCGCCGCGATCCGCCGGTCGAGGAGCCAGCGCCCCGGGCTGATGCCCAGCTGCTCGCCGAAGCGCCGGGTCAGCGTCCGGGGCGAGACCCGGGCGCGGGCCGCCATGTCCGCGACGGACAGCGGCTGTTCGAGCCGCTCGCCCAGCCACTCCAGGAGCGGCGCCAGCGAGTCGGCCACCGGCCCGGCCGCCGGCGGCTCGGCGTACTGGAGCTGGCAGCCCTCCCGGTGCGGCGGCATCACCAGCCGCCGGGCGATCCGCGTCGCGTACCCGGCGCCCCGGTCCGCGCTCACCAGGTGCAGGCACAGGTCCACGCCGGCCGCGCCGCCCGCACTGGTGGCGACGTCGCCGTGGTCCACGTACAGCACCGCCGGGTCGACCCGCACCCGGGGGAACCGGGAGGCCAGTTCGGCCGCGCGGGACCAGTGGGTGGCGGCCCGCCGCCCGTCCAGGAGCCCGGCGGCGGCGAGCACGAACGCCCCCGCGCACAGGCCGACGACCCGCGCCCCGCGCGCGTGCGCCCGCCGCACCGCCGCGACCACGGCGGGCGGCACCTCGCTCCCGGCCCCGGGCCCCCACCCCGGCACCAGCACCGTGTCCGCGTCCTCCAGCGCGTCGAGCCCCGCGCCGACCAGGAGGTCGTAACCGGCCTCGGTGCGCACGGCCCCCGGCCGCTCCGCGCAGACCTCGAAGGCGTACCGCGCCGGCACCTCGGGCCCGTGGTCGCCCAGGACCGCGGACGCGCAGGCCAGCGGGAAGACCGGCTGCGGCGGCATCAGCAGCGCCACGACCCGGTGCGGGACGGGGAGTTCGGACCGGGGCGGCGGCGAGGTCATGGCGCGAAAGTACCCCATCGTGTCGTTCGGGACACTGGGGACCGTCAAAGGTCCGGACCAGCATCGTCGGGTGACCACCGAGCAGTCAGAACAGCAGACCACCCACGCCCTCCCGGCCGGCCCCCAGGACTCCCCGACTCCCTTGTGGGACCGCCGGTTCGGCCTCTACTTCACCGCCCGCGCGGTCTCCCTCCTCGGGGACGCGATGATGCCCGTGGCCGCCGCGCTCGCCGTCGGCGCGCTGTACGGCGTGACCGGCGTCGGCCTCGTCCTCGGCGCCTGGACCGGCACCTTCGTCCTCCTGGTCCTCTTCGGCGGCGTCCTCTCCGACCGCTTCGGCGCCCGCCGGATGATGGTCGGCGCCGACCTCGTACGCGTCGCCACCCAAGGAGTCCTGGCCGTCGCCTTCTTCACCGGCAGGCCGCCGTTCTGGCTGCTCGTCGCCATGGCGGCGGTGGCCGGGGCGGCCGTCGCGATGTTCCTGCCCGGGGTGAACGGCATGGTCCCGCACGTCGCCCGCGACCCGCACCGGGCCAACGCCACCCTCAAGGTCGCCGACGCGCTCGCCCACCTCCTCGGCCCGGCCCTCGCGGGCCTCCTGATCGTCGTCACCGACGCCGGCACGGTGTACGCCATCGACGCCGCCACCTTCCTCGTCAGCGCCCTCTGCCTCGCCCTGCTGCGCCTCGCCCCACAGGCCGCCGATTCCTCCCAGGCGAAGGGGAGTTCACTCCGGAGGGATCTGCGCCGAGGGTGGCGGGAGTTCCGCGCCCGCACCTGGATGTGGGCGGTCGTCCTCGTCTGGGTCGTCCACGGCGTGCTCGTCTTCGGCCCGCTGGTGCCGCTCGGCTCGGCCCTGATCGGCGACCGCCTCGGCCCGGACGCGTACGGCCTGGCCGTCTCCTTCCTCGGCGCGGGGACCGTGCTGGGCGGACTGCTGGCCCTCCGGCTGCGCCCCGGCCGCCCCCTCGCCGCCGGAGCGGGCGCGATGCTCCTCTACGGCGCGCTGCCGCTCGCGATCGCCCTGGACGCGCGGCTGCCCGTCCTCCTCGCCGCGCACGCGCTGGCCGGGGCGGCGCTCGCCTTCTGGTCGGTGATGTGGGCCACCAGCGTGCAGACCCACACCCCGCCCGAGGTCCTCAACCGCGTCAGCGCCTACGAACTCGCCGGCTCGGTCTCCGGCATCTCCGCCGGCCAGCTCCTCGCGGGCCCCGCCACCGCCCTCACCAGCCCCCACCACTTCCTGCTCCTGTCGGCGGCGACGTGCGTGGCGGCGAGCGCCGCCCTGCTGGCCGTCCCGGCGATCCGCGGGCTCCGCCGCGCGCAGGGCACCTGAGCGCGGGGAGGCTACTCCTCCGACCCGGCGGGCGGCTCGTCCCAGTCCCAGGCGCCGACGTACGCGGCCGTGCCGGTGCGCCGGGCCTCCGCGAAGGCGGTGAGGCGGGCGAAGTCGCGCGGCGGCATCAGGGGCCGCCACCGGGGGAGCGGCAGGACGCGCACCTCGTCGTGTTCCTCCGGGTCGAGCACGAGGCCCTCGATCTGCCGGTCGGTGAGGCGCCCGCCGTCGAAGACGTACCCGGCGGTCGCCAGCGGCCACGCGGCTCCCGGAAGCCCGAAGACGGCGGCCAGCAGCCGGGGCGGCCCGTGCACCACGAGCCCCGTCTCCTCCTCCGTCTCCCGCACGGCGGTCCGCCACGGCCGTTCCCCCGCCTCGGCGGTGCCGCCCGGCAACTGCCAGGGGTGGCCCGGGCTGTAGACGGCGTGGAGCTGCACGGGCCGGTCGTCCATGTCGGTGAAGTACACGGCGCCGAAGAGGGTTGCCTTGGGCAGCGTCGCGACGAACTCGTCGACCGGGAGCATCTCCCGGCACCCCGCCGGGGCGGCGGCGGGGGCGGGGGAGGGCAGGGGGTGCATGTCGGGGCCTCCGGGGTGGGGGGAGCGGAGCGGCTTCGCCGGGTTCAACGAGCCCGCCCCGCTCGGAGTGCACAGCGGTTTCGGCCGTGCGCCCGCCCGCCACCTGCGGATACCGAGGAGTAGGGTGGACGCGCGTCCGACCGCCACGACCCCGAAAGGCCGCCCATGAGCGAGCAGACCGTCGCCCCCGTCGTCCGCCGCGTCGACGAGCGCCACCGGTACGAGATCCTCGTCGACGGCGCCCGGGCCGGGCTGACCGCCTACCGGGACCGCGACGACCGCCGTGTCTTCTTCCACACCGAGGTCGACGAGGCCTACGCGGGCCAGGGCCTGGCGGCGATCCTCGTCCAGCGGGCCCTGGACGACGTACGCGCCTCCGGCATGCGGATCGTGCCGGTCTGCCCGTACGTCGCCAAGTTCCTCAAGAAGCACGAGGAGTTCGCGGACATCACCGACCCGGTCACCCCCGACGTCCTCCAGTGGCTGGACGCCCGCCTGGGCCGTTAGGGGCCGCTAGGGCCCCTGCCCCCTGGGCGAAGGGTCAGACTCCGCCCGGGCCCGGGATCAGCCGGGCGCGTTCGTTGCGGTCCCAGCCCGACCACAGTTCGTCGTCCGCGCAGTAGCCGCAGTCCGGGCCGAAGAAGAACCCGCGCGCGTTCTCGTCGTCCATCAGCCAGAACCGCAGCCACGCCGTGGTCGGCGCGCGGAAGTCGCCGCCGTCCCCGATGGACGACAGGTGTCCGGCGCCCCGTACCTCCCCGTACACGGCCGGCAGGTGGTCCGAGTCGCGGTACAGCGCCTTCACCAGCGCCGGCCACACCGTCAGGTCGCGCTCACCGGCGAGGTAGAAGACCGGTACGCCGGTGAGGTCGGGGTCCGTCAGCGGCCCCGGCTGGATCGGGACCGCCGTGTCCACGCGCGCGTCGACCGCCGCGTTCACCGCCGCCGCCCCGCCCTGCGAGTGCCCCGCCGAGCCGATGCGCGCCAGGTCGACCCGGCCGAAGTACTCGCTGCCCGGGTCGGCGTTCCGCCGCTCCAGGACGTCGATGCCGGCCCGCATGCTCAGCGCGAAGTTCGAGGTGGGCGTGTTGGCCGCGGCGACGATGAAGCCGTGGCTCGCCCAGTGCCGCAGCAGCGAGCTGTAGATCCCGGGCACGGCCCCCGTGCCGTTCCCCCAGATCACCACCGGGTGCCGCTCGCCCGACGCCCCCATCGCGCGCGGGTGGTAGAAGGTGTGCACCACCTCGATGTCGACGTCCACCTCGTAGGGGCCGGGCCGGTCCCAGTCGGTTCCGACCGGCGGGATCCCCGCGGCCGTGGCCGGCGCCGTGGCCGTCGTCGTCGTGTCAGGCTCCGCCGTCGCGGCCGGTGTCGTACCGAGCGTCAGCAGCAGGCCCAGCAGCAGGCCGCCCAGCAGGCGGCTCGTTCTCCCTGGCATGGGAACTCCTCCGTCGTTCCGTGGGGTCGCGCGTCCTCGCGACCGTGGCCAGGGACATCGTGGAGCGGCCCGCCCCGCCTGTCTGTGCGCGCGGGCCCAGTCCTGCGGGAGCGGGACTGTGCACATGCCCAGCCCGGCGGGAGCGTCAGTCGCCCGCCGCGGCGGCCGCGGCGGCGGTGGCCCTCGCCCGCAGGGTCAGCGTCGTGTACAGCCCGCCGGAGACCACCAGGCCCACGAGCCACCCGTAGTCGTCGAGCGGCGCCAGGAAGGGCAGCGGCGGATCCTCGCCCGCCCCGCCCACCGCGAGCACCCCGCCCGCCAGGAAGGCCGCGACGGCCCGCCAGTTCCAGCCGCCCGCGTACCAGTACGCGCCCCCGCGCCGGTACAGCTCGGCCGGGCGCAGCCGGGTCCTGCGGACGACCCAGTACTCGGCGACGAGGATGCCGGACACGGTGCCGAAGAAGCCCTCGACCGTGTCCGCCCACTCGACCACCGGGTAGTCGCCGGTGTCGCGCGTCTGCCACACGACCGCCGAGCCGATGAGCGCCGCCACCACGGCCGCCCCCCGGAAGCGGAGCAGCGACGGGACGGTGCTCGACAGGTCGTACGCCGCCGAGACCAGGTTCATCCCCAGGTTGGTGCAGAGCGTGGCGACGAGCAGCATGACGACGGCGAGCAGGGTGCCGCCGGGCATGTCGCCCAGGGCGTGCCGCACCAGCGGCCCGGAGCCGGCCTCGTACCCGGACCCGGAGATCAGCGCCATCGTGTACAGCAGCATGCCCGTCATCACGAGCGCGAGCAGCCCCGCGACGCCCGGGCGCGGCCCGGAGCCCGTCCCCTCCGTCCGCCGGCGGGCGCCGCCCAGGTGCACGAGGTCGGGCACGGTCAGGCCGACCGCCGCGAACAGGGCCGTCGCGGAGGCCAGGGCCGGCGCGGCCGCCCGCCAGAAGTCCGCGCCCCAGCCGATCGGCCGCTCGGGCACGGGCAGCATCGGTCCCTCCGGGTACACGTACACCCGGAGGTAGGTCACCAGGAGGCCCAGGATCAGCACCGGCGCGGCGAGGTTCGCGAAGACGCGCAGCCCGCTCGGCCCCGTGGTGATGATCCACAGCTGGACGCCGACGAAGACGAGGAACGCCGGACCCAGGAAGCCGCCGAAGTCGTAGAAGTCGTCCCCGGCCGCGAGGAGCATGAGGCCCTGCACGGCCAGGTCCGCCTGGAAGCCGAACCACACGCACGCGGAGGCGAAGCGGAGCATCGCGGGCAGCGCGGCGCCCCGGATGCCGAAGGCGCTGCGCGCGAAGACCGCGAAGGGCACCCCGTACCGGTCCCCGGCGTGCTCCACCAGGAACGACGGCAGCAGGACGAGCAGTTGGGCGATGCCGCAGATCAGCAGGGTCTGCTGCCAGGAGAACCGGTCCTGGCCGGGCATCCCCGAGAGCATCAGGTGCGCGAGGCTCCAGGACACGCAGACCCAGACGGCGGCGAAGTCCCACCAGTGCCAGCGGAACTCCCCGGACCCGGCGGGCAGCAGGTCGGCGTTGGCGTACCTCGGGTCGGGCGCTCCCGGCGCCTGAGCGGGTTCCCGCGCCCCCTGTGCGTACGGATCCGGTAACGCGCTCACACGCTCCCCCCACAACCCCCTGGTCGCACTCCCGTCATCGTCCCACGAACTCCCGCTCGGGGCACAGGAGTCCGCGTTGACGCCCGCCGTTGACTTGTGTGACGGACGGGGCGGGTTGTCAAGAGGGGGCCGGTGGGGTCGACGTGGCCGGAACGCATGCCGTCCGATCGGGGTGCCGGGGTACCCCGATGCCCCCACCGGCCCGCTTGCCGCCCCGCCGCCCCCACGCGTGGCGGAAAGTCGACCGATCGGGCGGTAAACCGGCCCGCGAACAAGATCACTGCATCGAGGTAATGCCCCTCGGCTCCCCGGGCAAAGCGTGCTGACGGACCGTTACTGTTCCCCGGGTCTGGACGGACGGCCTGACCACCTCCCCCCAGACCACCTCCCTCCGTACCTCCATTCCTCCCCTTCGACCGGCCCGGCGTGCCGCCGTGCCCGGTCACACCCTCGCTAAGGAGAGACCGGTCCGATGACCGTCGACACCAGCCCGGAAGCCCAGGCGGCACCCCCGCAGCAGTCCCTCAGCACCCACGCCGCGCGGAACCTCGCCTCCACGACCAAGTCCGCCCCGCAGATGCAGGAGATCACCTCCCGCTGGCTGCTGCGGACGCTCCCGTGGGTGGAGACCAAGGGCGGCGCCTACCGGGTCAACCGCCGCCTCAGCTACACCGTCGGCGACGGCCGGGTGGAGTTCGTCCAGGACGGCGCCACCGTCCGCGTGATCCCCCGCGAGCTCGGCGAACTCGCCCTGCTCCGCGGCTTCGACGACGTCGAGGTGCTCACCGCGCTCGCCGACCGCTGCGTCCAGCGCGACTTCTCCGCCGGCGAGATCATCGTCACCCGCGGCAACCCGGCCGGGGAGATCCACCTCCTCGCCCACGGCCGCGTCGCCCAGACCTCCGAGGGACCCTACGACGAGGACGTCGCCGTCGCCGTGCTCGGCGACGGCGACCGCTTCGGCGAGAACGCCCTGCTCGACGCCGACGCCACCTGGGACTACACGGCCACCGCCGAGACCGCGGGCACCCTCCTCACCCTCTCGCGCGCCGACTTCGCCGCCGTCATGGCGAACGCCCCGGCCCTCCAGGCCCACATCCAGGCGTTCTCCAGCCTCCCCGACCAGGCGCAGAACAAGCACGGCGAGGCCGAGATCGCGATGTCCTCCGGGCACGTCGGCGAGGCCGTCCTCCCCGGCGCCTTCGTGGACTACGAGCTCAAGCCGCGCGAGTACGAGCTCTCCGTCGCGCAGACCATCCTCAAGGTCCACACCCGCGTCGCCGACCTCTACAACGGCCCGCACAACCAGACGGAGGAGCAGCTCCGCCTGACCATCGAGGCCCTCCGCGAGCGCCAGGAGCACGAGCTCGTCAACAACCGCGAGTTCGGCCTGCTGCACAACGCCGACTTCAAGCAGCGCATCCAGACCCACTCCGGCCCGCCCACCCCGGACGACATGGACGAGCTGCTCAGCCGCCGCCGGGGCACCAAGCTCTTCCTCGCCCACCCGCGCACCATCGCCGCCATCGGCCGCGAGTTCAACGCCCGCGGGCTCTACCCGGACCACGTCGACCTCGGCGGCCAGTCCGTGCCGGCCTGGCGCGGCGTCCCGATCCTGCCCTGCAACAAGATCCCGATCACCAAGGAGCAGACCAGCTCCATCATCGCCATGCGTACCGGCGAGGAGAACCAGGGCGTCATCGGCCTGCGCCAGACCGGCATCCCGGAGGAGTTCGAGCCCGGCCTCTCCGTCCGCTTCATGGGCATCAGCGAGCAGGCGATCATGTCGTACCTCGTCACCACCTACTACTCCGCCGCCGTCCTCGTGCCGGACGCCCTCGGCGTGATGGAGAACGTGCAGATCGCCCGCCGCCGCGACTGACACCCCGTCCGTCCCGGATCCGGGACGGACCACCCCACCCAGCAAGGAGCTGACGGATGCCCGACCCCGGGCTCTCCCCCCTGCCGGCGCACCCGCCCGCGGCGGCGGCCCGCCTCGGGGCCGACGTCCTCGCCGCGGCGCTCGCCGGCCCGGCCGCCGAGGCGCCCGCGCCGGCCGCCGCGCCCCGCTGGATCCCCGGCGGACCCAGCGGACTCGGCACGACCGCCCTCTCCCTCGCCCGTCCGGCGGCGGTCCCGGAAGCGCTCCCCGTGCCCGTCCCGGCGCCGGACGCCCTTCCGGAGCCCGCCGGGCCGCCGTCCGCCGCCCCCTCGGCGGCGGAGTGCCGGCCCATCCCGGGCCTCTACTTCCACCCCGTCCCCGACCCCGACCCCGTCCGCGTGGACGAGGTCAGCCGCCGGATCAAGGACTGGGCCCTGGACGAGGTCCAGCTCTACCCGGAGGAGTGGGAGGGGCAGTTCGACGGCTTCTCCGTCGGGCGCTACATGGTGGCCTGCCACCCCGACGCCCCGACCGTCGACCACCTCATGCTCGCCACCCGGCTCATGGTCGCGGAGAACGCCGTCGACGACTGCTACTGCGAGGACCACGGCGGCTCGCCGATCGGCCTCGGCGGCCGTCTCCTCATGGCGCACACCGCGCTCGACCCCGTGCACACCACCCCGGAGTACGCGCCGGCGTGGGCGGAATCGCTCGGCTCGGACGCCCCGCGCCGCGCCTACCGCTCCGCCATGGACTACTTCGTCCGGGCGGCCTCGCCCTCCCAGTCCGACCGCTTCCGGCACGACATGGCCCGGCTCCACATGGGCTACCTCGCCGAAGCTGCCTGGGCCGAGACCGACCACGTGCCCGAGGTGTGGGAGTACCTGGCCATGCGCCAGTTCAACAACTTCCGCCCCTGTCCCACCATCACCGACACCGTCGGCGGCTACGAACTGCCGGCGGACCTGCACGCCAGGCCGGAGATGCAGCGGGTCATCGCCCTCGCGGGCAACGCGACGACCATCGTGAACGACCTGTACTCCTACACCAAGGAACTCTCCAGCCCCGGCGTCCACCTCAACCTGCCGGTGGTGCTCGCCGAGCGGGAGAAGCTCTCCGAGCGCGACGCCTACCTCAAGGCGATCGAGGTCCACAACGACCTCATGCACGCCTTCGAGGCCGCCGCCGCCGAGGTGGCCGCCGCCTTCCCCGTCCCCACCGTGCTGCGCTTCCTCAAGGGCGTCGCCGTCTGGGTCGACGGCAACCACTACTGGCACCAGACCAACACGTTCCGCTACAGCCTGCCCGACTTCTGGTAATCACCGTCCCGCAAGAAATGGATTTCTCTGTGACCACCGAGCTGACCTCCACCGACGCCTCCGCGATCATCCCCGGCCCGGCGACGCCGTACCAGGGCGACATCGCCCGCTACTGGAACGCCGAGGCGCGGCCCGTGAACCTGCGCCTCGGTGACGTGGACGGCCTCTACCACCACCACTACGGCATCGGCGCCGTCGACCACGCCTCCCTCGGCACCCCCGAGGACAGCGAGTACGAGAAGAAGCTCATCGCCGAGCTGCACCGTCTGGAGTCCGCCCAGGCCGAGGTCCTCCTCGACCACCTCGGCACCGTCACCCCCGCCGACACCCTCGTCGACGCCGGCTGCGGCCGCGGCGGCTCCAGCGTCATGGCCCACCAGCGCTTCGGCTGCAAGGTCGAGGGCGTCACCCTCTCCTCCACCCAGGCGGAGTTCGGCAACCGGCGCGCCCGCGAGCTCGGCATCGACGACCACGTCCGCGCCCAGGTCTGCAACATGCTCGACACCCCGTTCGAGAAGGGCTCCGTCACCGCCTCCTGGAACAACGAGTCCAGCATGTACGTCGACCTCGACGACCTGATGGCCGAGCACTCCCGCTTCCTCAAGGTCGGCGGCCGCTACGTCACCATCACCGGCTGCTGGAACCCGAAGTACGGCCAGCCCTCCAAGTGGGTGTCCCAGATCAACGCCCACTTCGAGTGCAACATCCACTCGCGCCGCGAGTACCTGAAGGCGATGGCCGACCACCGCCTGGTGCCCCAGGCCGTGATCGACCTGACCCCCGACACGCTGCCCTACTGGGAGCTGCGCGCCACCTCGTCGCTGGTCACCGGCATCGAGGAGGCGTTCATCGAGTCGTACAAGGACGGCTCCTTCCAGTACGTGCTGATCGCCGCCGACCGCGTCTGATCCCCTGCGCGGCCGGTCAACGGCCGGGTCCGTCCACCACGACGGGCCCGGCCCTCAGCGCTGCCCGGCGCGCGCCGCGTTCCAGCCGGCCAGCTCCGCCGGACGGTCCGTGATCACCCCGTCCACCCCCAGCTCGGCGAGCGCCCGCCAGCGCGCCGGCGCGTCGACCGTCCACACGTTCACCGCCACCCCCGCCGCACGCAGCTCCGCCACCACACCCGGCCGGGCCGACAGACCCCGGTCCGACACGTGGTACGCGGCCAGGCCGAGGTCCCGCGCCACCGCCACCGGATCCTCGTCGAGCCGGTCCCGCAGCAGCGCCCGCGGCAGCTCCGGCGCCAGCTCCCGCGCGTACCGCAGCGACACCGCGTCGAAGCTCTGCACCACCACCCGCTCCGCCATCCGCTGCTCCCGCACGTCCCGCACGATCCGCGCCACCTCCGCCCGGGTGTGCGCGCCCTTGACCTCCAGGAGCAGCCGCCCGCCCCGCTCCCGCAGGTCCGCCAGCTGCGCGGCGAGCGTCGGCACCCGGGCCCCGGCGAAGGACGGCGCGAACCAGGCACCCGCGTCCAGCGCGTCCAGCTCCGCCGAGGTCAGCTCCCGCACCGCGCCCGAACCGTCGGTCGTCCGGTCCACCGTCGCGTCGTGCACCACGTACGGCACCCCGTCCCGGCTCGGCCGGACGTCGTTCTCGATCCACTCCGCCCCGCCCCGGCGCGCCACCTCGCCCGCGACCAGCGTGTTCTCGGGCGCCGCCGAGGACGCGCCCCGGTGGGCGATCACCGTGAGGGTACGGGCCGGGGCCGCGGTCGGCGCGGGGGCGGCCACCAGGAGCGCGGCCAGCGCGGCACCGGCGAGCGCGGCGCGGCGGCGGAGGCGTACGGGAGTCACGGCCGGTGACCCTACCGGCGGCCCCGGACCGTACCGCCGCGACGCACCGGTGCCGAACCCCTCGGTGATGCGTCCGGGTCTGCGGCATCGTGGGAGGGCGCCCGGAGCCGTGCCATGGGGGACACCGGCCGGGCCGAGAGACAAGGGGACGCCACCCATGGACCACGGGACACGACCGAGACCCGTCGGCGCGGAGCGGGACGGCATGCCGGACAGGCCCGGACGCGGCCGGGGCGTGCTCGAAGGCGCCTTCGCCCTCCTCGACGCGCTGCGCCGCCGCGGCGACGAGGCGGGCGTCACCGAACTCGCCCTCGCCTGCGGGGTGCCGAAGGGCAGCGCCCACCGGCTGCTCGACCAGCTCGTCACCGTCGGCGCGGTGGAGCGGTGCGGCTCCCGCTACCGCGTCGGACCGCAGCTCTACCGCCTCGGACAGGCGTGGGAGCCGCACCCGGGGCTCCGGCTCGCGGCCCGGCTGCCGGTGCAGCGGCTGCGCGCCGCGACCGGCGCCAGCGTCGTCCTCGCCGTGCTCCGCGAGGACCAGGCCATCGTCGTCGCCTCCGCCCCGGGCGAGCTGGAACCGCTGGTGCCGGTGCGCGACGGCACCGCGTTCCGGCTCGACACCGCCGCCGGACACGCCCTGCGCGGACCGCTCAGGGGCGGGCCGGTCCTCGACCGGGAGGACGTGATGGACGGCGTGTGCTGCGCCGCCTTCCCCGTCCGGGGCCGGGACGGGCGGACCGTCGCCGCGCTCGCCGCGATGGTGCCGGCCGGGCGACGGCTCGACGCGCTCGGCGAGGCCGTCGCCGGCGCGGGGGCCGCCCTCGGCCGCGCCCTGGCCCGCGGGGTGCCGCACCGGTCCGTCCCGCCGGCCGCGCTCGCCCCCTGATCCCGGTTCCGTTGAGCGGAACGCGCGTAGAGCGAGGCCCGGGCCCGACGGCACAGTAGGGGACGTGCCGGGGGAACGGCACGGAAGAGAAGCGAACGAACACCTTCGGGGGAGACACACCATGCGCAAGAACCGGGCCGCACGCATCGCCGCCACCGCCCTCCTCGGACTCGGCAGCCTCGCCGCCTTCGCCGGCACCGCCCACGCCGAGCCGATCGACTACGTGCGGATCGAACTCGTCGAGCTGCACTGCCAGAAGAACAGCGAGGGCGACCACGACGAGGCCTACCTCAAGATCACCGACGCCAACGGCAACGCCGTCAAGGTCTGGCCGGGCAACGGCCTCAAGTACCAGACCATGGGAACCGGTTACGTCCGCTCCATGGCCGACGGCAACGGCAGCGCCGCGCTCATCCTGGGCAAGCAGCAGGCCCGCACCCTGACGCTGTGGGACTACGACTCCACCAGCGGCGACGACAAGCTGGGCGCCACCCTCGTCACCGGCAGCGAGGCCGGCGCCGAGACCCAGTGGCGCAGCGTGGAGGGCTCCGGCGGGATCTACGTCATCGGCTACCGGGTCATCGACATCTGATCATTCGCCAGAAAGGCCTGGTGGCGGTGCCGGTGACGACCGGCACGGCCACCAGGCCGTGGGCTCAGACCGCGTCGGGCGCCTGCAGCTCGCCCGAGCGGGCCACGCCCGCGTACCAGCGGGCGCTGGTCTTCGGGGTGCGCCGCAGGGTGTCGTAGTCGACGTGGACCATGCCGAACCGCTTCGCGTAGCCGTACGCCCACTCGAAGTTGTCGAGGAGCGACCACAGGTAGTAGCCGCGGACGTCGATGCCGTCGGCGATCGCCCGGTGCACCTCCGCCAGGTGCGCGTGCACGTAGGCGGTGCGCTCCGGGTCGTGCACCCCGCCGTCCTCGCCGACCACGTCCTCGTACGCGGCGCCGTTCTCGCTGATCACCAGCGGCAGCCCCGGGTACGCCTCCGAGGTTCGGCGCAGCAGGTCGTACAGGCCGCTCGGGTCCACCGGCCAGCCCATCGCCGTCCGCTCGCCGGGCGCGCGGTGGAAGGCGACCGAGTCGGCGCCCGGCCACGGCGAGTGGGCGCTGTCGCCGTGCCCGTCGTCCTGCGGCTTCTCCTCGCCCTCGGCGACGTGCGCCACGAGCGTGGGCGCGTAGTAGTTGATGGCGAGGAAGTCCAGCGGCTGGTTGGCCGTCGCCGTGTCGCCGGGCTGCACGAAGGACCAGTCGGTCAGGTGGCGGGTGTCGGCGATCAGGTCCTCGGGGTAGGCGCCCTCCAGCATCGGGCCGAGCCAGACGCGGTTGCCGACGGCGTCGATCCGGCGGGCCGCCTCCACGTCCTCGGCGGCGCCGCTGCGCGCCCGCACCTCGTGAAGGTTGAGCGAGACCGCGATCTGACGGTCCGCCGGCAGCGAGGCGCGCAGCGCCTGGACGGCGAGCCCGTGGCCGAGGTTGAGGTGGTGCGCGGCGCGCAGCGCGGCGACCGGGTCGGTGCGGCCGGGGGCGTGCACCCCGGAGCCGTACCCGAGGAAGGCGCTGCACCAGGGCTCGTTGAGCGTGGTCCACCGCTTGACGCGGTCGCCGACGGCGTCGGCGACGATCCCCGCGTACTCGGCGAACCGCTCGGCCGTCGCCCGCTCGGGCCAGCCGCCCGCGTCCTCCAGCTCCTGCGGCAGGTCCCAGTGGTAGAGGGTGAGGGCCGGCTCGATGCCGGCGGCGAGCAGCTCGTCGACGAGCGACCGGTAGAAGTCCAGGCCCTTCTGGACGGCCGGGCCCCGGCCGGTGGGCTGGACGCGGGACCAGGAGACGGAGAACCGGTAGGCGTTCAGGCCGAGTTCGGCCATGAGCCCGACGTCCTCGCGGAAGCGGTGGTAGTGGTCGACGGCCACGTCCCCGGTGTGGCCCTCGAAGACCTTGCCGGGGGTGTGGGAGAAGGTGTCCCAGATGGACGGGGTGCGGCCGTCCTCACGGGCGGCCCCCTCGATCTGGTAGGCGGCGGTCGCCGCGCCCCAGAGGAAGTCGGAGGGGAACGTGCGGGTGGCGGTGAGCGGCCGGGTCTCGGACGCGGTCATAGGAGGGCGCTCCCAACGCGGGGTACGGGTCGGCCCGTGACGGGTCCGGCGACTGCGGCGGACCCGTACGGAGCCGAGAGGGTGGCGGTACGGAGAGGAGGGCGGCCGGTCAGCTCTTGACCGCGCCGGCGGTGATGCCGCCCACGATGTGCTTGCCCAGGAAGGCGAAGACCAGCAGCAGCGGCACGGTCGATATCAGCGCGCCGGTCAGGACGATCGCGTGGTCGACGGTGTGGTTGCCCGCGCCGAGGCCGGCGAGCGCGACCTGGAGGGTCGGGTTGCCGTCCGGGGTGAGCGCGATGAAGGGCCAGAAGAAGTCGTTCCAGGCCTGCACGAAGACGAGCATGCCGAGCACCGCCATCGCCGGGCGGGCCACCGGGAAGACCACGTGCCAGATGATCCGCAGGCTGTGCGCCCCGTCCATGCGGGCCGCCTCGACCAGCTCGACGGGGAGCGCCTCGACGAGGAACTGGCGCATGAAGAAGACGCCGAAGGCCGCGACGAGCGAGGGCAGTACGACCGACTGGAGCTGGTCGAACCAGCCGAGGTCGGTGATGATCTGGTACAGCGGGATGACGCTGAGCTGCGGCGGGATGGTCATCGTGGCGACCACCAGCGAGAGCAGCATGCCACGCCCCTTGAAGGGCAGTTTGGCGAAGGCGAAGCCGGCGAGCGTGGAGAAGAGGACGGTGGAGGCGGCCACCAGGCTCGCCACGACCGTGGTGTTGATCAGCGCCTCGCCCATGTCGACCTGGTCCCAGGCGAAGGTGAGGTTGTCGAGGAGACGGGAGCCGGGCAGCAGCGGCGCGGGGGCCTGGACCACCCGGTCGCCGGTGTGCGAGGCGGCGACCACGTTCCAGTACAGCGGGAAGAGCGAGACCACCGTGGCGATGACGAGCAGCACGTAGGTGAGCGGTCCCGCGTGGTGCTGCCGGCCCGCGGTCTGGCGGAAGCGGCGGCGCGGCGGGCGCTCTCCGGCCGTCTTCGGTTCGACGGCGGGCGTGGAGTCGAGGGTGCGGGCCATGGGTCAGTCCCCCAGCTTCTTGCGGTTGCGGCGGGAGACGAGGGCCTGGATGCCGCCGATGAGCAGCAGGAGCGCCAGCATGACCCAGGCGATCGCCGAGGCGGAGCCCAGCGCGCCGGTGATCCAGCCCTTTTCGTACATCAGGAGGCTCAGGGTCTGGAACTGGTGGCCGCTGCCGCCGCTGATGCCGACGCTGCCGCCGAAGAGCATCGGCTCGCCGAAGAGCTGGGTGGCGCCGATGGTGGAGACGATGATCGTGAAGAAGATCGTCGGCCGGATGGAGGGGATGGTGACGCTGAGGAACTGGCGCCAGCGGGAGGCGCCGTCGAGCGAGGCGGCCTCGTAGAGGTCCTGCGGCACGGCCTGCATGGCGGCCAGGTAGATCAGCGCGTTGTAGCCGGTCCAGCGCCAGGTGACGATGACGGAGATCGCGATCTGCGCCGGCCACTTGGAGTTCTTCCAGTCGATCGGCCCGATCCCGAACCAGTCGAGCAGGCTGTTGATCATGCCGTAGTCGGTGTTGAAGAGCTGGGCGAAGACCAGCGTCGCCGCCGCGATCGAGGTGGCGTACGGGGCGAGGATCGCGACCCGGAAGAAGCCGCGGCCGCGGAGCTTGTAGTTCAGCAGGTGGGCGAGGCCGAGGGCCATCAGCAGCTGCGGGACGGTGGAGATGACACCGATGGTGAAGGTGTTGAGGAGCGCGTTCCAGAAGAACTCGCTGGTGGCGAGGTCGGTGTAGTTCTCCAGGCCCTTCCACTCGGGGGTGCCGCCGAGCTCGACCCGGTTGAGCGAGAGCCAGCCCGTGTAGATCAGCGGGAAGAGGCCGAAGGCGGCGAAGGTGAGGAAGAAGGGCGTGATGAAGACGTACGGGATCGCCTTGACGTCCCAGCGGTAGAGGGTGCTGCGCCAGCCGCCCGGGCCGGAGCGGCGGCGCCGGCCGCGCGGGGCGGGCGGGGAGGGCGGTGCGGGGGGCGGCGGGGTGCCGCCCCGCTCCGCCCGTACGGAGGTGGCCACGGGTGGCGTCCTTCCAGGTCGATGCGTGCGGTGGTGCGGACGGCGCCGGCCCGCCGCCGGCAGGTGGCGGCGGGCCGGCACGCGGTCCCCGCTACTGCTGGATCTTGTCGTCGACCAGCTTCTTGACGTTCTCCCAGGCCTTGGCCGGGTCGGTGCCGCGCTGCTCGATGTCGAGGATGCCGTTGTCGGTGAGGAAGGTCTTCACCTGGCCGTCGTAGCGGCTGATGACGGCGGGGGTGATGCCGGCCGCCGCCGAGGAGAAGATCTTGCCGACCGGGGTGTCGCCGAAGTACGGCAGCTTGGCGTTCTGCACCGCCGGGGAGAGGAGGGTGTCCTTGGAGGACGGGATGTTGCCGTTCACCGCGAAGACCTTGGCGTGCTGCTCGGGGGCGGTCAGCCAGGCCGCGAGCTCGGCGGCCTCCTTCGGGTGCTTGCTCGCCTTGGGAACGCCGAGGAAGGCGCCGCCCCAGTTGCCGGCGACCGGCGGCGCGGCGATGTCCCACTTGCCCTGGTTGGCGGGGCCGGCCTGGTCCTTGATGATGCCGGTCATCCAGGACGGGCAGGCGACGGTGGCGAACTTGGAGTTCTTGAAGGCGGCGTTCCAGGTGCCCGCCTCGTCGAACTGGCGCAGCTTGGCGGTGAGTCCGCCCTCGGCGGCCTTGACGCCGAGCTCCCAGGCCTTCTTCACGCCGGGGCTGTTCTCCCAGTCGAGCTTCCCGCTGGAGTCGGCGTACTGGACGGGGTCGCTGGAGAGCACCGCGTTGAACAGGCCGCTCGCGGAGTCGTGGAAGGCGGTGCCGGCGGGCGCCTTCTTCTTGTACGTCTCACCGACCGTGAGGAACTTCGCCCAGTCGCCGCTCCACAGCTTGCCGACCTCTTCGCGCTCGGTGGGCAGTCCGGCCTTGGCGAAGAGGTCCTTGTTGTAGCAGACCGCCATGGGGCCGATGTCGGTGCCGAGGCCGATGACCTTGCCGTCGGCGGTGGTGGCCTGCTTGACCTTCCAGTCGAGGAACTTGGAGGTGTCGGCGCCGCCCTCCTTGACGACGTCCAGCCACTTGGCGGCCATGGTCGGGCCGGTGGCCTCGGCGATGTAGCCGACCTCGATCGCCTGGATGTCGGCGGTGCCGCTGTTCTGGGAGAGGCGCAGCTTCAGGGTGTCCCAGTACTTCTGACCGTCGGAGACGTTCGACTCCTCGATCTTGATGTTCGGGTGGAGCCGCTCGTACTCGGCGTAGAGCTTCGCGCCGGTCTTGTTGTCGTAGCCGAACGAGCCGAAGGTGCCGACGCGCAGGGTGATCTTCCCGCCGTCCTTCCCGGCCTCGTCGTCCTTGTCGCTTCCGCAACCGGTGAGCAGGACCGTCCCGGTCACCACTGCGGCGACCGCCGCGGCGGCCGTGCGGCGTCCGCGTCTGCTGCTGGAAGTGCCCATTCCACTCTCCTCGTCCAAGGTGGTGCTCGTTGTGCGCCAAGAGGTCCGGCCGGCTGCTCGCGGCTCGGCGGGCCCTGCGCGGACCTGATGCAGGCTGTGCCGCCCCCCGATGGGAGCGCTCCCACGTCGTTGCCGGAAGGTTGCCGCCGGGTGGGTGGGGGTGTCAAGACATGAACGCGGATTCGTTACCGGAAGGTGTTCCGCGGGTTTCCGGAGCCCCCGGCGCCGGTCTTCACGTCATCTCCTGAACGCGCGCGTGGCGGATTCGCGTCGCCGTACTCTAGGGTGGGAGCGCTCCCATCCCGGTGTGCCCGGCTCTGGCGAGCGGCACGAGGTCCGACGAGGGGAGCACGGCGACGGTGAACGGACGGCAGAACAGCAGACCCACCCTGGAGCAGGTCGCGGCCCGCGCCGGAGTCGGCCGGGGCACCGTCTCGCGGGTCATCAACGGCTCCCCGCGCGTCAGCGAACAGACCCGCGCCGCCGTGGCCCGGGCCGTCGCCGAACTCGGCTACGTCCCCAACCAGGCCGCCCGCGCCCTCGCCGGCAGCCGCACGGACGCCGTCGCCCTCGTCATCCCCGAGGCCGAGGCGCGGCTCTTCGCCGAGCCCTACTTCCTTGACCTCATCCGCGGCGTCAGCGCCGAACTGGCCGAGGCCGACAAGCAGTTGCTGCTCACCCTGGTCCGCAGCGAACAGGAGCGGCAGCGCTTCGAGCAGTACCTCGCCGCCCAGCGCGTCGACGGCGTCCTGCTCGCCTCCGTGCACGGCGACGACCCGCTCCCCGACCGCGTCCGCGAACTCGGCATCCCGGTCGTCATGAACGGCCGCCGCTCCGAAGCCGAATCCGTCGCGTACGTCGACTCCGACAACATCGGCGCCGGCCGCGCCGCCGTCGCCCACCTCGTCGGCCGCGGGCGGCAGCGCATCGCCACCGTCACCGGCCCCCTGGACATGTACGTGGCCCGGGCCCGCCTCGGCGGCTACCGCGCCGGCCTGGCGGAGGCGGGCCACGCCCCCGACGAGGGCCTGGTCGCCGCCGGCGACTTCACCGAGGACGGCGGCCGCTCGGCCATGCGCGAGCTCCTGGAGCGCCGCCCCGGCCTGGACGCCGTCTTCGCCGCGTCCGACGTCATGGCCGCCGGCGCCCGGGCCGCCCTCCGCGAGGCCGGCCGGCGCGTCCCCGAGGACGTCGCCCTCGTCGGCGTCGACGACTCCCCGGTCGCCCGCCTCATGGACCCGCCGCTCACCAGCGTCCGCCAGCCCATCGAGGAGATGGGCCGCACCATGGCCCGCATGCTCCTCGACGACGCCTCGGGCACCCGGGAGGACACCCCGAAGCGCGTCCTGCCGACGGAACTGGTGGTCCGGGAGTCCTGCTGACGGGATTCCCGCCGACGGGTCTTCTGCCGGGGGGCGTCTCGCCGACGGGCCCTTTGGCGGGGGCGCCTTGCCCACGGGCCACTTGCCGAGGTGCCACCCGCCGGCGGACGGCATGCGAGAGGCCGGACGGGGTTCCCGGACCCGTCCGGCCTTGGTCGCTTCCCCACGGGGGCGCCGTCCCGGTCCCGCCGGGCCGGGACGGCGCCCCCTGTGAGGGGTTACAGCGCGGGGTGCGCGTTCTTCATGAGCTCCTGGAACTGGGCCGAGAACCACTGGCCCGAGATCGGGGCGTCGGGGAGCGCGCCGGACATGCTGTTGCCGTTACGGGCGTTGCCCGTGTAGGTCGGGTCGCACATGCGGTCGAAGCCCTTGCCCTCGGTGTTCGGGATCTCCTTCGACGCGCCGTCGGACTCGCCCGGGGGCTTCATCCAGACGTACGCGTCGATGCCCGCGGCGGGAGCCGCCTGGGGCCGCTCGCCGAGGCCGGCGCCGGACTGGTTGCACCAGTTGCCGAGGTGGATGCGACGGTCGTAACGGCCGCCGTTCACATAGGTGTCGACGCTGGTCAGGGCACCCGGGCCGGTGGGCCGGGCGGTGCCGCCCCAGCCGTTGCGGGAGGTGTCGATCAGCATGCCGAGCTTGCTGTCGAAGCCGAGCGAGACGAGCTTGTCGCGCATCGCCTGGGCGTAGGACAGCTCGTCCGTGTACTGGTTCCAGTCGATCCACTTCGACGTGCGCACGGAGGTGCCGTTGACGCTGTCGGAGATCTTGAAGTGGTCCTCCTTCAGGGCGCTGTAGTTGGCCGTGTTCACGATGAAGCCGTGGACGTTGGCGACCGTGGAGCCCTCGGCGGTCGCGGCCGTCTTGAACAGCTCGGCGGAGGGACCGAAGTTGGAGTCCCAGCCCAGCCAGCCGTGGTGGCCCGCGTCGACGTAGTTGTAGACGTTGGGGATCGCGCCGAGCTTGTTGAGCGCGTAGCCGACGCCCTTGATGTAGTTGCCGTTCGCCTTCATCACGTCGCAGTTCTCGGTCGCGGTGGGGCGGCCGGAGACGTTGGTGACGAGGTTCGGGAGCGAGTCGATCTCGACCGTGGTGACGATCCGCAGGCCCGCGTACTTCGGGTCGGCGAGGATCGCGGCGATCGGGTCGATGTACTCGCTCTTGTAGCGGTCGATCTCCGTCGGGCCCAGCTCGCCGTTGGAGGCGAGCGCGGCACAGTCGCGGCCGGGCAGGTTGTAGACGACCAGCTGGACGACCAGCTCGCCGGAGCCCTTCTGCACCAGGGCCTCGTCGAGGTGGGCGCGCAGGCCCCGGGCGCCGGGCGTGCCGTTGATGGCGGCGATGCGGTCCATCCAGACGCCGGTGGGCTGGTCGGCGATCCGGCTGCCGCCCGGCTCCGCCGCGGCCTTGGCGCGCCAGTCCGGGTTGACGTACACCTTGGCCCCGGCGTACGGGTTGTCGGCCTTCGCGCCCGGCGGGGTGGTGGGCGGCGTCGTCGGCGGGGTCGTCGGCGGCGTGGTGGGCGGCGTGGTCGGCGGGTCGGTCGGCTGGGTGGCGGTGTTGCAGGTGACGCCGTTCAGCTTGAAGGTGGCGGGCACCGCGTTGGTGCCGCTGTAGGAGCCGTTGAAGCCGAAGGACGTCGAACCGCCGGTCGCGAGCGCCCCGTTGTAGGACATGCTCTTGGCGGTGACGGCGGCGCCGGACTGGGTGATGGTGGCGTTCCAGCCCTGGGTCACCTGCTGGTTGCCGGCGTAGGACCACTCCAGGGTCCACGAGGACGTCGGGTCACCGGTGTTGGTGACGACGACGTTGGCGCCGAAGCCGGTGCTCCACTGGTTGGTGACGGAGTAGTCCACCTTGCAGCCGGGGGTGGCTGCGCCGGCGGTGGAGCCGAAGACCGTGGCGGTCGCTCCGGACGCTGCGATGAGGCCGAGGGCCGCCAGGAGGGCGGTACGGCTGGTGCGGCTCATGGGGGTGGTGATTCCTTTCTGGGGATTCTTCGGATGTACGGGACCGGCGGAGGTCACGGGGCGAGGGCGCGCAGGTGGTCGCGCAGCCCGATGCCGAATGCGGTGGGGGTGCCGTCGTACGAGGTGATCAGCGCGGGACCGGAGTTGCAGTTCCAGGTGTTCCAGGTCCAGCCCAGGTACGAGAGCCCGCGGTCGTCGAACCACTTCATGACGCGGTCGACGAACGCGTGTCCGCAGGTGTTCTCGCCGATCTCGCCCGCGAGGAGGGGCACTTGTGCGGCCACGGGGGCGAGGGTGTCGTTCCAGCACGTCTCGGTGGAACAGGTGTTGAAGTTGTAGACGTGCCAGGCGGCGGCCAGGTTGGCCGCCGGATCCGTGGGGCGGTACGTGAGCCACTGGCTCAGGTCGTTGGAGTACGCGATGCCCGGGACGAGGACGAGGTTCTTCGCCCCCGTGGCGCGGACCGCGTCCACCAGGTCCTGCATGCCGGCGACCTCGTACCCGATGCCGGGGCAGGTGCCGCCGTCGCGCCAGCAGGTCCATGCCTGGGTCGCGGTGGAGGTCGCCCGGTCCGGATAGGGCTCGTTGAAGAGGTCGAGGACGACCCGCTTGTCGTTCTTGAAGGTGTTCGCCACCGAGGTCCAGAACGCCGGGGTGTACTGGGCGTTCGGCATCGGCTTCTGGCAGCTGGCGTGCACGTCGGCGCAGCCGGAGGAGTTTCCGGTGTACTGGCCGTGGGTCCAGTGCAGTTCGACGACCGGGGTCATGCCGTGGGCGAGGACCTTGGTCACCAGGTCCTTGACGGCGTCGATGTAGTTCGTGCCCCGGTACTCGGGCTTGATGTTGTCCAGGCCCAGCCAGCACTCCTCGTTGAGGGGGATGCGGACCGTGTTGGCCTTCCAGTCGGCGATCGCCTTGACGGACGCGTCGTCGACCGGACCGTCCCAGATGCCGTAGCCCTGCACGCACATGAACTCGCCGCCGGAGCGGTTGACCCCGAGGAGCCGGCGGACCGCACCGTTCTGGTCGGTGAACTTGTTGCCGGTGACGGTGAGTTCGGGCGCGCCGGAGACCGGGGTGGGCGGCGGCGAGGTGGGCGGGGTGGTGGGTGGTGTGGTCGGGGGAGTGGTGGGCGGGGTGGTCGGAGGGTCGGTCGGGGGAGTCGTGGGCGGAGTGGTCGGAGGCGTACTGGTGGGCGGAGTGGTCGGCCCGTCCACGTTGCAGGGCACACCGCCGAGCGTGAACGCGGTCGGGGCCGTGTTGGCCCCCGTCCACGAGGCGATGAAGCCCGTCGTCACCTGCGCGCCGGAGCCGAGAGAGGCGTTCCAGCTCTCGTTGGCGACGGTCACGGCGGCGCCGGACTGGGTCCACTTGCCGCCCCAGCCCTGGCTGACCTGCTGGCCGGCCGGGAAGGAGAAGCCGAGGCTCCAGCCGTTCAGCGCCGTGCTGTTGTTCGTGACGGTGACGGCACCCTGGAAGCCTCCGGTCCACTGGTTGGTGACCGAGTACTCCACGGTGCAGACGGGTGCGGCCGCGGCTCCTGAGGCCGTACCCACGACGGCGAGCGCGGTGCTCGCCATCGTGACCGCTGCCCCTGAGAGCAGCGCGGTGAGACGTGGGGGTCGTCGCATGAGCGAGTCCTCGCAGCGAGGGCACGCTTCCTACGGCGTGCCGACTGGATGGAATCGCTCCCACTGGTCGGGCAGACCGTAGCGGCAACGGCGGCCAAGCAAAAGAGGAGTTGGGGAAATTGCTCGTCGTTTGCCTTCGACTCTTCACGCATCTTGACGTGGTTGCGTCACGCTTGCACAGTGGGAGCGCTCCCACTGGTTCATGGCTTGTTCACGCACCCCCCGTACGGCGCGTTTCCCCGCACCACGACCGCGCTCCGTACGGTCCGCTCTTCGCACCACCCCGACCTCCCGAGCCGCGAGGAGATCCACCCGCATGCAACGCCTGAGACCACGCCGCCCACGCAGGCACCTGACCGCCCTGACCGCCGCGCTCTCGCTCCCCCTCGGCCTGCTGGCCGCCGGCGCCGGAGCCGGCACCGCGCAGGCCGCCGCCATCGCGTGCAGCGTCGACTACAAGACCAACGACTGGGGTTCGGGCTTCACCGCCGAACTCACCCTGACCAACCGGGGCACCGCCGCCATCGACGGCTGGACCCTCACCTACTCCTACGCCGGTGACCAGAAGCTCACCAACGGCTGGAGCGGGGTCTGGTCACAGACCGGCAAGAACGTCACCGTCACCAACGCCGGCTGGAACGGCACGATCGCCGCCGGCGCCGCCGTCACGGCCGGCGGCCAGTTCACGTACAGCGGCGCCAACGCGGCCCCGACGGACTTCGCCGTCAACGGCACGTTCTGCGCCGGTGCCCACCAGCCGCCGGTCGCCGTCCTCACCAGCCCCGCCGCCGGCGCGGTCTACGCCCAGGGCGACGCCGTCCCGCTCGCGGCCACCGCCGCCGGGGCCGACGGCGCCACCGTCGACAAGGTCGAGTTCTACAGCGACACGACCCTGCTCGGCACCGACACCACCGCGCCCTTCACCTACAGCGCGGCGGGCCTCGCCACCGGCGCCCACTCGCTCTACGCCAAGGCGTACGACAGCCAGGGCGCCTCCGGCGAGTCCGCCCCGGTCGGCATCACCGTCGCCGCCGGCCCCGCGCTCGTCGCGACCCCCGGCCAGCTGGCCGTCCGCCAGGGCTCCACCGGCACCTTCGACCTCAGGCTGTCGAAGGCCCCGACGGCGAACGTGACCGTCACCGTGGCCCGCGCCTCGGGCAACACCGGTCTGACGGCCTCCCCGGCCACGCTCACCTTCACCCCGGCGAACTGGAACACCGCCCAGAAGGTGACCGTCACCGCCGCCGCGACCGGCACCGGCGTCGCCGTCTTCACCGCGACCGCCCCCGGCCACGCCGCCGCGGAGATCCAGGCCACCCAGCTCGCCGCGGACTCCACGTACGACGCCCGCTTCCTCGACCTGTACGGGAAGATCACCAACCCGGCCAACGGCTACTTCTCGCCCGAGGGCATCCCGTACCACTCCGTCGAGACCCTGATCGTCGAGGCCCCCGACCACGGGCACGAGACGACCTCGGAGGCGTACAGCTACCTCATCTGGCTCCAGGCCATGTACGGCAAGATCACCGGCGACTGGACCAAGTTCAACGGCGCGTGGGACGTCATGGAGAAGTTCATGATCCCGACCCACGCCGACCAGCCGACGAACTCCTCCTACAACGCCTCGAAGCCCGCCACCTACGCCCCCGAGTGGGACCTCCCCTCGCAGTACCCGGCGCGCCTCGACTCCGGCGTCACCTCCGGCTCCGACCCGATCGCGGCCGAGCTGAAGAGCGCCTACGGCACCGACGACATCTACGGCATGCACTGGATCCAGGACGTCGACAACGTCTACGGCTTCGGCAACGAGCCCGGCAAGTGCTCCGCCGGACCGACGGCGACCGGCCCCTCCTACATCAACACCTTCCAGCGCGGCCCGCAGGAGTCGGTCTGGGAGACCGTCACCCACCCGACCTGCGACAACTTCTCCTACGGCGGCAAGAACGGCTACCTCGACATCTTCACCGGGGACGCCTCCTACGCCAAGCAGTGGAAGTACACCAACGCCCCCGACGCCGACGCCCGCGCCGTCCAGGCCGCCTACTGGGCCGACCTCTGGGCCAAGGAGCAGGGCAAGGGCGCGCAGGTCTCCGCCACCGTCGGCAAGGCCGCCAAGATGGGCGACTACCTGCGGTACGCGATGTTCGACAAGTACTTCAAGAAGATCGGGAACTGCGTCGGCCCGACCGCCTGCCCGGCCGGCACCGGCAAGGACAGCGCCCACTACCTGATGTCCTGGTACTACGCCTGGGGCGGCGCCGTCGACACCTCCGCCGGCTGGTCGTGGCGCATCGGATCCAGCCACAACCACAGCGGCTACCAGAACCCGCTCGCCGCGTACGCGCTCAGCGAGTACGCCCCGCTCAAGCCCAAGTCGGCGACCGGGCAGGCGGACTGGGCGACCAGCCTCGACCGGCAGCTGGAGTTCTACCGCTGGCTCCAGTCCAGCGAGGGCGCCATCGCGGGCGGCGCCACCAACAGCTGGCAGGGCCGCTACGCCACCCCGCCGGCCGGCACCCCCACCTTCCACGGCATGTACTACGACGAGAAGCCCGTCTACCACGACCCGGCGTCGAACCAGTGGTTCGGCTTCCAGGCCTGGTCCATGGAGCGCGTCGCCGAGTACTACCAGCAGACCGGTGACACCGCCGCGAAGACCGTCCTCGACAAGTGGGTCTCCTGGGCGCTGTCCAAGACCACCGTCAACCCCGACGGCACCTTCCGCATCCCGTCCACCCTCCAGTGGTCCGGCGCGCCCGACACCTGGAACGCGGCGAACCCCGGCGCCAACAACGGCCTGCACGTCACCGTCGCCGACTACACCAACGACGTCGGCGTCGCCGCCGCCTACGCCAAGACCCTCACCTACTACGCGGCCAAGTCCGGCCACGCGGAGGCCAAGCGGGTCGCCAAGGCCCTGCTCGACGGCATGTGGGACCACCACCAGGACCCGCTCGGCATCGCCGTCGAGGAGACCCGCGCCGACTACAACCGCTTCGACGACCCGGTCTACGTCCCGAGCGGCTGGACCGGCGTGATGCCGAACGGCGACACGGTGAACAACACCTCCACCTTCGCCTCGATCCGCTCCTTCTACCAGGACGACCCGGCCTGGCCGAAGATCGAGGCCTACCTGGCGGGCGGCGCCGCCCCCGTCTTCACCTACCACCGGTTCTGGGCCCAGGCGGACATCGCCCTGGCCATGGGCTCGTACGCGGAGCTGCTCGAATAACAGCCCGCCCCGCGAGAGCGGGCTCCGCGTACGACGAGGCCGGGCGGTCCCCGAAGGGGGCCCGCCCGGCCTTCGGCTTGGGCGGGTGGGGATCCGGGATCCGGGATCCGGGAGATTGGATCCGAGATCCAGGGTTCGGGATCCCGGAGGTTGGATCCAGGATCCGAGCTCTTGGATCCAACCTCCCGGATCCAACCTCCCGGATCCAACCTCCCGGATCCAACCTCCCGGATCCAACCTCCCGGATCCAACCTCCCGGATCCGATCTCCCGGATCCGGGATCCAGTCCGCCGGTGATCCATTGACCCGGCGCCGACCCCCCTCTTACGTTCTCGTTCGGACATGCGGCCATTGGTCGAAATCTCGAACGAGAGGATTCTTCGTGTCACTTCCCGAGCGCACCGCCCGCTTCACCCTCGACCCCGACTTCACCGTCGGCCCCGTCGACCCCCGCCTCTTCGGCTCCTTCGTCGAGCACCTCGGGCGCTGTGTCTACACCGGCGTCTACGAGCCGGGGCACCCCGCCGCCGACGCCGACGGCCTGCGCACCGACGTCCTCGATCTCGTGCGCGAGCTGGGGGTGACGGCCGTCCGCTACCCCGGCGGGAACTTCGTCTCGGGGTACCGGTGGGAGGACGGTGTGGGGCCGGCCGAGGAGCGGCCGCGGCGGCTGGACGTCGCCTGGCGGTCGACCGAGTCGAACCGCTTCGGGCTGAGCGAGTTCATGGGGTTCCTGCGGAAGCTGGGGCCGCAGGCCGAGCCGATGATGGCTGTGAACCTCGGCACCCGGGGCATCGCGGAGGCGATGGATCTGGTCGAGTACGCCAACCACCCCGGCGGCACGGCCCTCTCCGATCTGCGGGTGAGTCACGGCGACAAGGACCCGTTCGGCATCCGCCTGTGGTGTCTGGGGAACGAGATGGACGGCACCTGGCAGACGGGGCAGAAGACCGCCGAGGAGTACGGCCGGCTCGCCGCCCAGACGGCCCGGGCGCTGCGCCAGATCGACCCGGACCTGGAACTCGTCGCCTGTGGCAGCTCCGCCCGTGACCTGCCGACCTTCGCGGCCTGGGAGGCGACGGTGCTGGCGGAGGCGTACGAGGTCGTCGATCACGTCTCGCTGCACGCCTACTACGAGGAGACGGACGGCGACCGGGACTCCTTCCTCGCCTCCGCCGTGCACATGGAGGCGTTCATCGAGGAGGTCGTCGCCACCTGCGACCACGTGGCCGCCCGGCTGAAGTCGGAGAAGCGGCTCACGCTCTCGTTCGACGAGTGGAACGTCTGGTACCAGCGCCGTCCCAACCCGCACCCCTTCGAGGACTGGCAGGAGGCGCCGCGGCTCCTGGAGGACGTCTACACGGTCACCGACGCGGTCGTCTTCGGCTCGCTCGTCATCACGCTGCTGCGGCACGCCGACCGGATCGCCGTGGCCTGCCTCGCCCAGCTGGTGAACGTGATCGCGCCGATCATGACCGAGCCGGGCGGGCCCGCGTGGCGGCAGACGACCTTCTTCCCGTTCGCCCAGGCGGCGCGGTACGGGCGGGGGACCGTGCTCGACGTGCGGCCGGTCTCGCCGGCGTACCGCACCGAGAAGTACGGCGAGGTGCCGCTGCTGCACGCGACCGCCGTGCGGGCGGAGGACGGGAGCGTGACGGTCTTCGCCGTCAACCGCGACCGGCACCGGGCGCTGCCGCTCGACGTGACCCTGCGCGGCTTCGGCCTGACGGAGGTGGTGGAGCACAGCGCGCTCGCCGACGCCGATCCGGAGGCCCGCAACACCCTGGCCGCGCCCGACCGGGTGGTGCCCCACGCGGTGGCCGGCACGGAGCTCGTGGGCGGGGTCCTGAGGGCCGTCCTGGAGCCGATGTCCTGGAACGTCATCCGCCTGGCCTGACCGGCCCGTTTTTGAATCCTTTCACTGTGGTGGGGTGCGCCCGGGGTTCGAAGCGCTTCGAAAGATCCTGTCCGAAGCGTTGACGTGGCTGACGGGCGACCCTACGGTGACCCAGCAAGCGCTTTCCTGAAACGTTCTAATCACGCGCGGGAGGACGAACTGTGCGTACTCATGGCACTGTCGACCGTCGGAGTCTGCTGAAGATCACGGGTGGCTCGGTGGCGGCACTCGGCCTGACCGCGGCGGGCTGCGGAGGAGGCTCCGACTCCGCCAACGGCGACGGAACCGTCACCATCCGGTACACCTGGTGGGGCTCCGACGACCGCGCCAAGCGGATCAACCAGTCGATCGCCCTCTTCGAGAAGAAGTACCCGAAAATCAAGGTGAAGACCGACTTCCAGCCGTACGCGGACTTCTGGAAGAAGTTCAACACCCAGGCGTCCGGCGGCAATGCGCCCGACGTCTTCCAGAACGCCATCGGCTTCCTGCGCAAGTACGACGCCAAGAACGTCCTCCTCGACCTGCGCGAGCAGGTCGAGGCCGGGAACCTCCGCCTGGAGGGCTTCCGGGCCGGCCTGGAGAAGTTCGGCGAGGTCGACGGCAAGCTCGTCGGCGTCCCCGTCGGCTCCAACTCGATGGCCCTCGTCATCGACGAGACCGTCTTCGCCAAGGCCAAGGTCACCCCCAAGCCCGGCTGGACCTGGGACGAGTACCACGAAGCCCTGGCCAAGATCCACGAGACGGCCGGCCGGGCCGGCGACGCCGGACCCTACGGGATCATGTACCTGTACGACCTGTACCTGCGCCAGCAGGGCAAGGCCTTCTTCACCTCCTCCGGACTCGGCTTCACCGAGGCCGATCTGACGGACTGGTGGAACAAGGCCGCCGAGCGCGTGAAGTCGGGCGTCTACGCCGACCCGAAGAAGACCATCCAGGCCAAGCCGAAGTCGGCCGTCACCGCCGAACTCGCCGGCTGCGAATTCACCTGGGACAACTTCACCGTCCGGTACACCTCCGAGGGCAAGAGCCAGTACGGCCTCGCGCCCATCCCCACCACCGACGGCAAGCGCACCGGCCAGTACCTCGGTTCGCTCATGCTCAGCGCCTCCAAGCGCACCAAGCACCCCAAGGAAGTCGCCCAGTTCATCGACTTCATGGTCCACGACCCCGAGGTCGGCAAGATCATGGGCTACGACCGCGGAGTCCCCGCCACGGAGGCGCAGAACGCGGCCTACGTCCCCACCGACGAGGTCGGCAAGCAGATCGCCGCGTACGAGAAGCAGCTCGTCGAGAGCCGCGTCCTGGAGCCGATCACCCCGCACCCGGCCGGCGCCGACGTCTGCGAGGCGGCCTTCCTGCGCCTGTCCGAGGAGATGTCCCTCGGCACCCGGACCGTCGCCGACGCGGTGAAGCAGTACTTCACCGAGGCGAAGACGGCCCTCTCGGCCTGATGGACGCCGCCGTGACCACCGTACCGAACCCCGCCGCGCCGGAGTCCCCGGCGGCCCCGCCGGGGGAGGGGGCCGCGCCCGCGGTCCCCTCCCCCCGGGGCGGGCTCCCCCGCCGTACGGCGGGCCGCGCCCCCGGGCGCCGCAACGCCCGCGAGAACCTCGCCGGCTACCTCTTCATGTCCCCCTGGATCACCGGCTTCCTGCTGCTGACCGCGGGGCCCATGGCCGTCTCGCTCTACTTCGCCTTCACCGACTACAACCTCTTCGACGCCCCCCGCTGGATCGGGCTCGACAACTTCACCGAGATGTTCGGCGACCCCCGCTGGCGCACCTCCGTCGAGGTCACCGGCTGGTACGTGGTCCTCGGCACCCCGCTGAAGCTGGCCGCCGCCCTCGGCGTCGCCGTCCTCCTCAACCAGAGCCGGCGCGGACAGGGCTTCTACCGGGCCGCGTTCTACGCCCCCTCGCTCATCGGCGCCAGCGTCTCCATCGCCATCGTCTGGCGCGCCCTCTTCGCCGACAACGCGCCCGTCGACCGTGCCCAGCAGCTGATCGGCCTCGACCCGGGCGGCTGGATCGGCGACCCCGACAAGATCATCTACGCTCTGGTGGCGCTCACCGTCTGGCAGTTCGGCGCGCCCATGGTCATCTTCCTCGCCGGGCTCAAGCAGGTGCCCCGCGAGCTGTACGAGGCCGCGCAGATGGACGGCGCGGGACCGTGGCGCAGGTTCTGGAACATCACCCTGCCGATGATCTCCCCGGTGCTCTTCTTCAACGTGCTCCTGGAGACCATCCACTCCTTCCAGATCTTCGGCTCCGCCTACATCATCGGCAGCCAGGGCAACGCCTGCGGTCCGGCCGACGGCACGCTCGTCTACACCTGCTACCTCTACGTCCAGGGCTTCGAGAACAGCCGGATGGGCCTCGCCTCCGCCATGGCCTGGATGCTGCTGCTCGCCGTCGGCCTGGTCACGGCGGTCCTGTTCTGGTCCCAGCGGCGCTGGGTGCACTACGAGGAGGGGGGCCGATGAGCCTCGTCCGTACCGGGGCCGGGGCGCGGGGCCTGCGCGCCGGGTCTCTCGCCTGGCACCTCGGCTCGCTCGCCGTCCTCGCGGTGGTGCTCTACCCGGTGATGTGGGTGATCGGCGGGTCGTTCAAGCCGAACGACGAGATCGTCGGCAGCCTGAACGTCCTCCCGACGGACCCCATCACCGACAACTACCGGCGGCTCGCCGACGGCATCGCCGACATCCCCATCTCCACCTTCTTCGGCAACTCGCTCTTCCTGGCGCTCGCTTCGGTCGTCGGCGTGCTGGTCTCCAGCTCGCTCGCCGCCTACGCCTTCGCCAAGATCGGCTTCGCCGGCCGCAATCTGCTCTTCACGCTGATGATCGGCACCCTGCTGCTGCCGTACCACGTGCTGCTCATCCCGCAGTACGTGCTGTTCCAGAAGCTCGAACTCATCAACACGTACACGCCGTTGCTGCTCGGCAAGTACCTCGCCACGGACGCCTTCTTCGTCTTCCTGATGGTGCAGTTCATGCGCGGACTGCCGAAGGAGCTGGACGAGGCGGCGCGGCTCGACGGGTGCGGGCACCTGCGGACGTACTGGTCGATCGTGCTGCCGCTGTGCCGGCCTGCGCTGATCACCAGCGCGATCTTCACCTTCATCAACGCGTGGAACGACTTCATGGGCCCGCTGATCTACCTCAACGAACCCGAGAAGTACACCGTGTCGCTGGGCCTCAAGATGTTCGTCGACCAGGACGGCGTCGCCAACTACGGCGGCATGATCGCGATGTCGCTGGTGGCGCTGCTGCCCGTGGTCGCCTTCTTCCTCGCCTTCCAGCGGTACCTGATCGACGGCATGGCCACCTCGGGGCTCAAGTGACCACCGCCGGTGCCCCGGTGCGCGGCGCGCGCTTCCTCGCCCGCTTCGCCGTCTTCGCCGAGTGCCTGCTGACGGGGGTGTGGATCGCCGTCGCCGCGCTCCCGCTCGTCACCCTGCCGGCGGCGCTCGCCGCCGGCGCGGGGCACCTGCGGCGCACCGTCGAGGACGAGGAGACCGGGCTGCGCTCCTTCGCCGCCGAGGTGCGCGGCGCCCTGCGGGGCGGCGGCTGGGCGGTCGGCCTGGCGTGGTGGGCGGCGCTCGCCCTGGTCGGGGCCGACCTCGCGCTCGTACGGGCGCTGCCGGTGCCCGGCGGGCGCGCGGCCGGGGCCCTCGCGATCCTCGCGGTGCTCTGGGCGACCGTCACCGTGCTCCGGGCGGCCACCGCCTGGCGGCCCGGCGCGGCCTGGCGGGCGCTGCTCCCGGGCGCCTGGCGCCGCTCGCTGCGGGACCCGGCCGGCTCCCTGCTCGTCGTCTGCGGCATGGCGGTCGTCGCCGCCTCCGCCTGGTTCTCCGCCCCGCTGGCGCTGCCCGCCCTGGGCCTCCTGGTCGCCGGGGCCCTCGCCGCCGAGCGCCGCACGGGCGTCCTCGCGGGCGCCTGACCCCACCTGCCCCTCCCGGGGCGGGGGGCTCCCCGGGCCGGGATCGCCCTGCCGGAGGATCGGGCCCTGGGCCCGATCGCCGCGGCCCCGTCCGCCGGGCCCGTGCGGGCACGCGGACCGCCGGACCACCGCACGCCGGACCGCGCGCCCGGCTCCGTACCCACGCGCGGACGCGTCCACGCGCACACGTACCCGTGCACCTCTCCACCCCCGTACCCCGTTACCCGTACCCCCGTATCCCCGCGCCTCCTCCCCTCCCCCCGGGCGTGCCGCAGGCGTGCCCTCGAAAGGAGTTCACGTGTCCTCGATACCTCGTCGTTCCCTCCTCAAGGCGGCGGCCGTCGCCGGTGCCGCCGCCCAGTTCAGCTGGGTGCTCGGGCGGAGCGAGGCGCAGGCCGCGCCCGCCGCCGAGCCGGCCGCCGAGGAGCGGCCCGCGAGCATCACGTGGCTGGAGCCGGGTGGGCTCGGTGCCGCCGGCGGGTCGACCTTCGGCGTCGCCTGGCCCAAGGGCGTGCACCCGGGGGACCGGGAGTTCGCGCTCACCACCGCCGACGGCGCCCCCGTGCCCGTACAGACGTGGACCACCGCCCGCTGGCCCGACGGGTCGCTGAAGTGGACCGCGCACGCGGTCGGGCCCGAGGCGGCGGGGGCCGAGCGGTACGCGCTCGCGCCCGGCGCGCCCGCGGCCGGCGCGCGGCAGGTCGCCGTCACCGAGACCGACCGCAGGATCACCGTCGACACCGGTGCCGTCAAGGCCGTGCTGTGGAAGGACGGCGGCAAGCTCGTCGAGTCCCTCACCCGCGACGGCGTGCGGATCGCCACCGACGGGCGGCTCGTGCTGCTGCGGCAGAGCGACCTCGACGACGGCGACCAGGGCAACGCCAAGTGGGAGCGGTTCGACGGGGAGATCTCCGGCGCCGTCGTCGAACAGGCGGGACCCGTGCGGGCCGTGGTCCGGATCGACGGCAAGCACCGCAAGGGGAGCCGTAGTTGGCTGCCCTTCTCCGTGCGGCTCTACTTCTACGCCGGCTCCGAGGCCCTCCGGATGATCCACACGATCACCTACGACGGCGACCAGAACAAGGACTTCATCCGCGGCCTCGGCGTCCGCTTCACCGTTCCGATGCGCGACGCCTTCTACGACCGGCACGTCCGCCTCGCCGGCGAGGGCGCGGGCTTCCTCACCGAGGCCGTCCAGGGCATCACCGGTCTGCGCCGCGATCCCGGCGCCGCCGTCCGTGCCGCGCAGGTCAAGGGGGAGAGGCTGCCCGACCCGGCCACCTGGGACCAGCGGGTCACCAGCCGGCTGCAGTACATCCCCACGTGGGGCGACTACACGCTCTCGCAGCTCACCGCCGACGGGTTCGGGATCCGCAAGCGCACCGAGGACGGTCACGGCTGGATCCCCGCCGGCGGCGGTCGGCGCGCCGCCGGCTTCGGCTACGTCGGTGGCGTGAGCGGCGGGCTCTCCTTCGGGCTGCGGGACTTCTGGCAGAAGCACCCCGCCCAGCTCGACGTCCGGGGCGCCGCGGGCGACGAGGCCGAGGTCACCCTCTGGCTCTGGTCGCCCGAGGCGCAGCCCATGGACCTGCGCTTCTACCACGACGGCATGGGCCAGGACACCTTCCCCGAGCAGCTCGAAGGCCTCAACATCACCTACGAGGACTACGAGCCCGGCTTCGGGACCCCCTACGGCATCGCCCGCACCAGCGAGCTGATGTTCTGGGCCAACGCCGCCACCCCGACCGCGACCGCCCTCGTCGCCCAGGCCGCCGCGGTCCGTGTCCCGCCGCAGCTCGCCGCGAGCCCCGAGGACCTCGTCCGCGCCCGCGTCTTCGGCGGACTGTTCTCGCCGGTCGACCGCTCCACCCCCGCGAAGGCGCGGATCGAGGACCGGCTCGACTACCTCTTCGCCTACTACAAGGACCAGGCCGAGCAGCGCCGTTGGTACGGCTTCTGGGATTACGGCGACATCATGCACACGTACGACGAGGACCGGCACCAGTGGCGGTACGACGTCGGCGGCTACGCCTGGGACAACTCCGAGCTCTCGCCCGACCTGTGGCTCTGGTACGCCTACCTGCGCTCCGGCCGCGCCGACGTCTTCCGCTTCGCCGAGGCCATGACCCGGCACACCGGCGAGGTCGACGTCTACCACCTGGGCCAGTGGGCCGGACTCGGCACCCGCCACGGCGTCCAGCACTTCGCGTGCAGCGCCAAGCAGCAGCGGATCTCGACCGCCGTCTACCGCCGGCCCTACTACTTCCTCACCGCCGACGAGCGCGTCGGCGACCTCATGCACGACTTGGTCGACTCCGACGAGACCTTCCTCGTCCTCGACCCCATCCGCAAGATCCGCACCGAGCCCTACACCCCCGACCGCCACGCGCTCTCCATCGGCTTCGGCACCGACTGGAGCGGTCTCGCCGCAGCCTGGCTCACCGAGTGGGAGCGCGGCGGGCCCAAGGCGGCGAAGGCGGAGGCCCGGCTGCGTTCCACCATGGAGACGATCGCCGCCCAGCCCAACGGCTTCGTGCAGGGCACGGGCCTCTACGACCTCGACACCGGGCGCTTCGCGGTCGCCGAGCAGCCCGTCGTCGGCGTCTCCCACCTCTCCGCCATGTTCGGGCTCGTCGAGATGTGCGCGGAGCTCATCGACCTCGTCGACATGCCGGACTTCAGGTCCGCCTGGCTCGACTACTGCCGTTACTTCAACGCCTCCAAGACCGAGCAGGCCGCCCGCTACGGCAAGAACTTCGGCACCCTCCTCCTCTTCCAGGGCCACTCCCGCCAGGACGCCTACGCCGCCGCCCAGCTGAACGACGCCCAGCTGGCCCAGCGCGCCTGGGCCAAGTTCGACAAGAGCGACGGCTACACGTCCGCGATGGTCTGGGACAAGACGCCCGTCCAGGGGCCGGCCGCCCTCGAACCCGGCTACGAGCACCTCTGGATCAGCACCAACACCACCGCCCTCTACGGCCTCGCCGCCATCCAGAACCTCGCCCTCGTCGGCGACCACCTCCCCAAGTGACCGACAGGAGAAGTCCGATGAAGAGGACCGTGGTCCTCGCGGCGAGCCTGCTCGCGCTCCTCGCCGCCACCGCGCCCGCCACCGCCCACGCCGACACCCCGTACGGCCAGGGCCTCGACCACTGCGCCCCGGTCGCCGGAAGCGCCGCCCTCGCCTGCCGCTTCGACCTGCCGCCCGGCACGTACGACGTCACCGTCACCCTCGGCGGCGACACCGCGGGTGCGACCGCGATCAGCGGCGAGACCCGGCGCGCCCTGCTCGCCGAGACCCCGACCGGGGCCGGCGAACGGGTCCGCCGCTCCTTCACCGTCGACGTCCGCGACCCCGAGGGCGAGCCCACCGGCGCCGCCGGCACCCCCGGCCTCGGCCTGCTGCTCGACGGTGCCGCCCCGAGGGTCGAGGCCCTCCGGGTCACCCCAGCCCCCACGGCCACCCGCCTCTTCCTGATCGGCGACTCCACCGTCTGCGACCAGCCGGACGACCCGTACACCGGCTGGGGCCAGCGGCTCCCCGTCCACCTGAAGCGGGGGGTGGCCGTCGCCAACCACGCCGACGGCGGCGAGAGCACCGTCACCTTCCTCGCGAACCCGGCCCTCTTCGACCGGGTGGAGGCCGCGATCCGGCCCGGCGACCCGGTCCTGATCCAGCTCGCCCACAACGACAAGCAGACCGACGCCGCCGGCTACCGGGCCAACCTCACCACCCTGGTGGAGCGGGTGCGGGCCCGGGGCGGCGAGCCCGTCCTCGTCACCCCGATCGTCCGCCGCTGGTTCAACGCGGACGGCACCCTGGACAACGGCATCGCCCTGCTCGTCAACGGCCTCGGCGTCGACCACCCGGCCGAGATCCGGGCCCTCGCCGCCTCCCTGTCCACCCCGCTGATCGACCTCACGGCCCTCACCAAGGCCCGCGTCGAACAGCTCGGCCCCGAGCCCTCCAAGGCGCTCTACCTGACGACCGAGAAGCGGGACAACACCCACACCTCGGTCCGCGGCGCCACCGAGTACGCGGCGCTCGTCGCCGCCGAGTTGAGGACCCAGGGCCTGCTGCCGGAGCGGGCGCTCCGCTAGGCCTGCCCGGCGGATCAGGACCGGACACGCCCCGGCGTCGGGGCCGGGCTCAGACGTCGCGGTGGCGGACCGCCGCCACCGCGACGGCGAGCCCGGCCACGCCCCAGACGCCGAGGACCGTCCACGCCTCCGCCGCCGTCGCCGGGTACTTCTCCACGACCGGCAGCGCCGGGTCGCGGACGAGCGTCGCCCAGGCGTCCAGGGGCAGCAGATGGCCCGTCTCCCTGACCCAGCGGTACGTGTCGCCCTGGAACAGCGCGGGCAGCAGCAGGAGCACGCCGATCACCGTGACGGCGGCCCCGGCCGCGTGGCGTACAAGGGCCCCCGCCGCCATGCCCACGAGCCCGCACACCGGCGCGAGCAGCGCGGACGCGACGACGGCCCGCGCCGCGCCGGGATCCGACAGCGAAAGCCCGCCGTGGTCCCGCAGCAGGGCCTGGGTCGCCGCGAACGACGCCAGGGCCACACCGGCGCCGAAGACCAGCAGCACCGCCGTCACCACGACCGCCTTCGCCGCGACGACCGACCGCCGGTCCGGCACGGCGGCGAACGTGGTGCGCGCCAGGCCCGTCGCGTACTCGCCGGACAGCGCGGCCGCGCCGAGGCAGGCGGCGAGCACCATCAGCAACTGCCAGGCGGGATCGACGAACGCGGTCCCGAGCGCGTCGAACGCGAAGGGAGCGGCGTCGGGCGCGCCGTCCGGTCCCGGGCGCGGGCCCCGGTCGAGCCGGTCGGCGTTCGACCGGGCCGCGTTGACGCAGATCCCGGTCACCACGAGGCCGCCCACGCCGAGGACGTACGGGGTCGAGCGCAGCGACCACAGTTTGATCCACTCCGAGCGGAGCAGGTGCCGGAAGAGCGCCGGCGCCGGCGGCGGGGCGAGGTGGCGGGCGGGTGCGGTGGCGTTCATCGGGCGGACTCCTCACGGCCGGACACGGGTACGCGCGGGGAAGCGACCGGGTGTTCCGGGTGTTCCGGCCCCGGCCCGGCGGTCTCCGGGGCGCCGAACTCGACGCGGTCGGCGGTCAGTTCCAGGAAGACCTCCTCCAGCGAGGCGGTCCGCGCGGTCAGCGCGTGCAGCCGTACCCGGTGCGCGTGCGCGAGGTCGCCGACGCGCTCGGCGCTCACGCCGGTCACCGTCAAGGCGCCGTCGTCCGTCTCCCGGAGCGCCGCCCCGGGCTCGGCGCGCAGCGCGCCGGCGAGGGCCGCCGGGTCCGGGGTGCGGACCGTGACGGCCGTGCCCCCGCCCCGCGCGGCGAAGACGGCGAGCGGCTCCGCGGCGACGATCCGGCCCCGGCCCACCACCAGCAGGTCGTCGGCGGTGTGCTCCATCTCGCCCATGAGGTGGCTGGAGACCAGGACCGCCCGGCCCTCGGCGGCCAGCGACCGGAACAGGCCGCGCACCCACCGCACGCCCTCCGGGTCGAGGCCGTTGAGCGGTTCGTCGAAGAGCAGGACGGGAGGGTCGCCGAGGAGCGCGGCGGCGATCCCGAGCCGCTGCTTCATGCCCAGGGAGAAGCCGCCGATGCGCCGGCCGGCCGCCGTGGCGAGCCCGGCCGTCCCGAGGACCTCCTCGACCCGGCGGGCCGGCAGGCCGTTGCCGTGGGCCAGCGCGGAGAGGTGGGCGCGGGCGGTACGGCCCCCGTGAACGTCGTGGGCGTCGAGGAGGGCGCCGACGTGCCGGAGGCCGCGCGGCCGGTCGCGGAACGGCCGCCCGTCGACCGTCACCGTGCCGGAGGTCGGCGCGGTCAGGCCGAGGATCATCCGCAGGGTGGTGGACTTGCCCGCCCCGTTGGGGCCGAGGAAGCCGGTCACCCGGCCCGGCCGGACGGTGAAGGACAGCCGGTCGACGGCCGTGACGGGTCCGTAGCGTCTGGTGAGTGCGTTCGCTTCGATCACGCCGTCCACGCTGCCGCCGGACCGCCCCTCCCGGCATCGGCCGGCGGGCGCGCTCCGGGGACCGCCCTGCCGCCCACGGGCGTAAGCCCCCGGGCCGATGCGCCGTTCCCGGGCCCTTCCTAGGATTCCCGCATGACCGTTCCCCCGGCCGTGACCCATGTGCTCACCTGGGCCGCCGCCCTCGCCTACCTCGCGGTGCCGACCGTCGTGGTCCTGCACACCGCGGAGCCCACCGGGACACGCCTGGTGCTCCCCGTGCTGTCGGCGGCGCTGGTCGTCCCGCTCTTCCCGCGCCGCCCCGGGATCGCGCTCGGCGCGCTGCTCGCCGGTTCGGCCTCGGCCGCGGTCGCGGCCTCCTCGCGGATCGCCGCCCTGTACCCGCCCGGCACGACCGCCGGCTGGCAGCTCGGCCAGACGCAGGCGCTCCTCGCCGCCCTCGGTGTGGCGTACGTGGCCGCCACCCGCAGGCCCCGCGCCGCCGCCGCGGCGGCCGCCGCGACCCTCGCCGTCCAGGCCCTCTCCCTGGCGTTCGCGCGCACCGGCGCGGACACGTACGTCTCGCACCTCGTCGTCCTCGGGCTCACCACGGCGCTGGCGTGGACGGCCGGCCACCTGCTGCGCGAGCGGCGCCGGCACGCCCGGGAGCTGCGGTCCAGGGAGGCGGCCGAGGCGGTCACGGCGGAACGGCTCCGCATCGCCCGCGAGCTGCACGACATGGTGGCCCACAGCATCGGCGTCATCACCATCCAGGCCGGTGTGGGCCGCCGGGTCGCCGGGGCACGGCCGGAGGAGGCGCACCGGGCGCTCGCCGCGATCGAGAGCACCGGGAAGGACACCCTGGCCGGGCTGCGCCGGATGCTCGTCGCCCTCCGCGCGGACGACCCCGAGGCCGCGCCGCGCGAAGCCGCGCCCGGCCTCGCGGACCTCGACCGGCTCGTCGAGGCCACCGCCGGCGCGGGCGTGCGCGTCGGCCTGGAGCGGCGCGGCACGCCCCGCGGGCTCCCGCCGGACGTGGAACTCGCCGCGTACCGGATCGTGCAGGAAGGAGTCACCAACGTGGTGCGGCACGCGCACACCGACGCCTGCCGGGTCGTCGTCGACCTGAGCGGCGACGCGGTCAGCGTCGAGATCACGGACGACGGCCCCGGCCTCCCGGCCCGGAGCGGCGGCCGCGGGGACGGCCGGCGGGGATCCGGCGCCGGCTACGGCATCACCGGCATGCGCGAGCGGGCCGCGCTCCTGCGCGGCGAGTTCACGGCCGGACCGCGGCCGGGCGGCGGCTTCCGCGTCGCGGCCCGCCTGCCCGTCCCGGAGGAGGCCCGGTGACGGCCGCCCCGGTCCGGGTCCTCCTCGTCGACGACCAGCCCCTCATCAGGGCGGGACTGCGCCTGCTCGCCGCCGAGACGACCGACCTGGACGTGGTCGGCGAGGCCGCCGACGGCGCCGAGGCGGTCGCCCTGGCCGAGCGGACCCGGCCCGACGTGGTGCTGATGGACGTACGGATGCCGGGCATGGACGGCATCGAGGCGACCCGGCTCATCTCCCAGGGCCCCAGCGGCGCCCGGGTGCTGGTCCTGACCACCTTCGACGACGACGAGAACGTGTACGGGGCGCTGCGCGCCGGAGCGTGCGGCTTCCTCGTCAAGGACATGGACCTCGACGACATCCTGGGCGCCGTCCGGGTGGTCGCGGGCGGGGACGCGCTGATCGCCCCGGCCGTGACCACCCGTCTCATCGCCGCCTTCGCCCGGCCGCCCGCGCCCGCCGCCCCCGCCACCCGGCCCCTCCCGGAGGCCGTCACCGACCGCGAGCGGGAGGTGCTCACCCTCGTGGGGCGCGGACTGTCCAACCACGAGATCGCCGGGGAGCTCTTCATCAGCCCGGCCACCGCCAAGGCCCATGTGGCCCGGCTGCTCGGCCGGCTCGCCGCCCGCGACCGCGTCCACCTGGTGATTCTCGCCTACGAGTTCGGCCTGGTGGCCCCCGGCCGGTGAGCCGCGGGCGGCCGTAGGATGCCGCTGATCACCGCCGCCGTGCCGGTCACGGCGGCGACACCGCATTCCCGGGGGGAACAGTCCATGGACGCCTACAACATTCCCGTCGGGCCCGCCGCCGTGCGCGGGCCCCGCTACAGATTCCGCAATCCGGCCGGGCCCGCGCTCGTCGTGCAGTCGCTGATCGCCACCCAGGCGCTCACCGACGTGTACGTGATCGCGTCCGGCGGCAAGGACTCGCCCTGGCTCTCCGAGGGGATGGTCCCCCTCCCGGCCGTGCTCCAGGTGGCGTGCTGGATCTCCTTCCTCGTCTGGTTCCACCGCGCCCGCTGCAACGCCGAGGTGCTCGCCCCCGGCAGCCACACGTACGGCCCGGGCTTCGCCCTCGGCGCCTGGATCATCCCGCTCGCCATGTGGTGGCTGCCGCGCCGCATCACCCTCGACATCCGCCGGGCCGGCGGCCCGGCGCGCGACGCCTGGCTGATCAACGCCTGGTGGTTCGTCTGGCTCTGCGACGGGCCCCTGTCGGTCGCCTTCCACTTCCTGGTCCTCGGCCACTTCGACTACCGCAACCCCGTCGACCAGAGCCTCAACATCCTGTGCGCGGTCCTCGCGATCGCGGTGATCCGGCGGGTGACGTCCGGTCAGCCCGCCGGTCCGCTGCCCTACTTCAACATGACCTGAGCGGCGCGAAGACGAGCGAGAAGGACGCCGGGGCCGCCTCCAGGCGGTGCTCCGGCAGCACGCCCGGGCCGCAGGACTGGGACCCGATGCCGTGCAGCGCGTGGTCCAGGTTCAGCCACAGCGTGCCGCCCGGCACCAGGTCCGCGCGGTGCGCGGCGGCGTCCAGCTCCGCGTGCGTCCAGCGGCGGGCGGTGAACCAGAACGACGGCTCGCCCTCGACCCGCAGTCCCGTCCCGCCGCCCGTCAGCTCCAGCCACCGGGTGTCGATCCGGGCGCCGTTCTCCTGCGGGCGCACGTACGGGGTCTGCAGTCCGGCCACCGTGGCCCCCCAGAGCCCGAGCCGGGCCGCCGCGCGGGTGTCCGGGTACGCCTCGCCGGGGCCGCCGCCGTACCAGTCGGCCCGGTCGAGCGCGGCCGGAAGGCCCAGCCGGACGCCGAGCCGGGGGAGCGGCACCGGCCAGTCGCCCTCGGGCACCACGTCCACGCCGAGCCGCACCGCCGTGCCGTCCGAGGCCCAGCGGTACGTGACGGCGAGCCCGATGTCGCGGGCCGCGGGCGCCACCCGGGTCCGTACCGTCACCCGCTCCCCGTCCACGTCCACCCCGTCCGTGCGGTGCCGCATCCGGTGCAGGCCCAGCTCCCGCCACAGCGGGCCGAAGCGGGTGTCGGGCTGCCACGGAGCGCCCTCGTCGTTGTCCGTCGGCGCCCGCCACACGTCGAGGCCGAAGCCGGTGACCGGCTGCCCCGCCAGGACCAGGGGCACGCCGGTGCGCGCGTCGAGGACCGCCGGACCGAGGGTGATCCGGCCCCCGTCCGCGACGGCGGCGACCCGCGCGCCGAGGCGCCGGGCCCGCCGCGGTGCCGCCGCCGGCAGCTGGCCCCAGGCGACCTCGTGCCCGGCCGGTGCCCAGGCCGTGGCCTTGGCGAGCAGCGCGCGTACCGTCCACACGCCCTCGGCGCCGGCCGGGTGCTCCGGCACCGGCGGCAGCTCCACCTCCGCCTGCTCGCCGGATTCCAGCGGAGGGACGTCCAGGGCGCCTTCCGCCACCACCGCGCCGTCCGCCAGGAACTCCCACGCGAAGGCGTACCCCGACAGGTCCGCCACGTCGTGGAGGTTGGTCACCCGGGCCGTGCCCGGCCGGCCGCCCGGCGCGATCCGCACCGGCTCGATCACCTTCTTGTACGCGGCCAGGCCCGGCGAGGGCGTGCGGTCGGGGAAGAGCAGGCCGTCACAGACGAAGTTCCCGTCGTGCAGCTCCTCGCCGAAGTCGCCGCCGTAGCCGTACCCGTGGACCGGGTGCGCCAGGCCGTGGTCGATCCACTCCCACACGAAGCCGCCCTGGCAGCGCTCGTACCGTTCGAAGAGCCGCTGGTACTCGTCGAGTCCGCCGGGGCCGTTGCCCATCGCGTGCGCGTACTCGCACAGGATGAAGGGGAGTTCGCGGCGGCGTTCCGGTCCTTCGTCCGCGCGCCGGCCGATCTCCTCGACCTCGGCGTGCGGCGGGTACATCCGGGAGTACACGTCCACGTCGGCGCAGGAGCGGTCGCCCTCGTAGTGCACCGGCCGCGAGGGGTCCCGGTCGTGGATCCAGCGCGCCATCGCGCCGAGGCCGGCGCCCGTGCCGCACTCGTTGCCGAGCGACCACAGCACCACCGACGGGTGGTTCTTGTCCCGCTCGACCAGCCGGGCCGCCCGGTCGAGCAGCGCGGGCGTCCACCGCTCGTCGTCCACCGGATTGCCGCGCCAGCCCAGCTCCTCGAAGCCGTGCGTCTCCAGGTCGCCCTCGTCGATCACCCAAAGCCCGTACGCGTCGCACAGGTCGAGGAAGGCCGGATGCGGCGGATAGTGCGAGGTCCGTACGGCGTTGAGATTGTGGCGCTTCATCAACTCGACGTCGGCGCGCATCGTTCCGAATTCGAGCGTGCGGCCGGTCTCGGGGTGGAACTCGTGCCGGTTCACGCCCCGGAAGAGGATCCGCCGCCCGTTCGCCTTCAGGACGCCGTCCTCCACGTACACCGAACGGAAGCCGATCCGCAGCCCGATCCGCTCCCCGCCGGCCGTCAGCTCCCCCTCGTACAGCCGGGGCACCTCGGCGCTCCACGGCTCCACCGGCACCGTGACGGACTCGCCGGCCGCCAGGTCGAGCCCCAGCTCCGGCACCCGCACCCGGGCGGGCACGTCGCAGTCGACCCGCAGCTCGCCGGTGCCCGTCGCGTGGTCGTACGAGGCGTGCACGAAGAAGTCGCCGGGCGCGCCGGCCGGCCGGTGCAGCAGCGTCACCTCCCGGAAGATGCCGGGCAGCCACCACTGGTCCTGGTCCTCCAGGTACGACCCCGAGGACCACTGGTGCACGCGGACCGCGAGCACGTTGTCCCGCTCCCGCAGCAGCTCCCCGACCGCGAACTCGTGCGCGAGCCGCGACCCCTTGAACCAGCCCAGCTCCGTGCCGTTCAGCCACACCCGGGCACAGGACTCGACGCCGTCGAAGCGGAGCACCGCCCCGCCCTCCGCCGGCCAGCCGTCCGGCAGGTCGAACCGGCGCAGATGGTCCCCGGTCGGGTTCTCGTCGGGCACGTGCGGCGGGTCGACCGGGAAGGGGTAGAGGACGTTCGTGTACGCGGGCCCGCCGAACTCCCCGCCCTCGCCCTGGAGCACCCAGTGACCCGGCACGGAGACGGTCCGCCAGCCGCCGGCGTCGAACCCCGGCGCGGCGAAGGAGGCGTCGGCCGCGTCGGCGGCGGGGGAGAGGCGGAACGCCCAGTCGCCGCCGAGCGGCAGGCGCGCGGCGTCCGAGTCCCCCGTCCAGGCGCGCGGCGGCAGCGTGCCCCGCTCGGGGGCGAAGGAGGTGTACCAGGGCAGATCGGTCATGGTGTTCCCAGGGAGAGGTGGGGTGCGGAGCAGGGGGAAGTGGGGGCGGGGAGGAGGACCACCCGCCAGAAAGCGCTTGCGCGACCGGTTCCATCCCACCGCCCCGCGCGCCCCCGCACAACCCCACCCGGGCCACCGGCCCTTGGACTCTTCGCGCCCCGCCTGGACAGTCCGTCGAGCGGCCGCTTAGGGTCGGGGGTCCCTGTCGTCGACGGGCACCCCCACCCACCCGGAGAACCCCCGGACCAGCCGAGGAGCGCGCACGTGGTCACCCTCGCCGACGTCGCCCGTCACGCCGGTGTGTCGGCCAGCACGGTCAGCTACGTCCTCAGCGGCAAGCGCTCCATCTCCGCCGCCACCCGCGAGCGCATCAAGGACGCCATCGACGAGCTCGGCTACCGCCCGCACGCCGGTGCCCGCGCCCTCGCCGGCGGCCAGACCAGCATCCTCGCCCTGATGATGCCGCTGCGCACCGGCCTCTACGTGCCGGTGATGATGGAGATCGCCATGGCCGTCACCACCACGGCCCGCGCCCACGGCTACGACGTGCTGCTGCTCACCGGCGAGGAGGGCCCCGAGGCCGTCCGCCGCGTCGAGGGCAGCGCCGTCGCCGACGGCATGATCGTCATGGACGTCGAACTCGACGACCCCCGCCTGCCGCTGCTCCGTGAGGCCGAACGGCCCTCCGTCCTCATCGGCCTGCCCGCCGACACCGCCGGACTCGACTGCGTCGACCTCGACTTCGCCGCCGCCGGCGCCCGCTGCGTCGACCACCTCGCCGGCCTCGGCCACCGCCGCCTCGCCGTCCTCGGCGAACCCCCCGCCGTCTACGCCCGCGGTACCGGCTACGCCGAGCGCACCCTCACCGGCGTCCGCGACGCCGCCGCCGGGCACGGCCTCGACCTGCTCCACCGGCCCGTCGAGGGCACCTACGCGGCCGTCTCCGCCGCCGTCACCCGCATCTTCGAGGAACGCCCCGGCACCACCGCCCTCCTCGTGCAGAACGAGGCCGCCGTCGAACCGCTCCTCGCCGTCCTGCGCCACCAGGGCAGGGCCGTCCCCGAGGACGTCTCGGTGGCCGCCGTCTGCCCCGACCAGGTCGCCGCCCACGCCTCCGTACCGCTCACCGCCGTCGCCGTGCCCGCCCAGGACATGGGACGGATCGCCGTCGAGCGGCTCGTCGCCCGGCTGCGCGGCGAGCCCGCCCGCGGCACCGAACTCCTCGCCCCCCGCCTGACCGTCCGCGCCGCCACCGGCCCGGCGCCCACCGCCCCCAGGGACGGCCGTGCCCGTCGCTGACCCCGGCGAGGAGCGCGACGGCGCCGCCGAGTTCCGCGACTTCTTCGACCGCCACTACGCCGAACTCGCCCGCCTCGCCCACCTCCTGACCGGCGAGACCGACGCCGCCGACGACCTCGCCGCCGACGCCATGCTCGCCCTCTGGCACCGCTGGGACCGGGTCCGCGCCGCCGAACACCCCGCCGCCTACGCGCGGGGCGTCGTCGCCAACCTCGTCCGCACCCGCATCCGCGGCACCGTCCGCGAGCGCCGCCGCATCGCCGCCTTCTGGGACCGCCGCCCCGAGCACACCGAGGACCCGGACGTACCCGCCGTCGTCGACGTACGGACCGCGCTGCGCGCCCTGCCCTTCCGTAAGCGCGCCTGCGTCGTCCTGCGCCACGCCTTCGACCTCTCCGAGCGCGACACCGCCCTGGCCCTCGGCGTCTCCGTCGGCACGGTCAAGAGCCAGACCGCCAAGGGGATGGCCGAACTCCAGAAGCTGCTCGACGGACGGGCCGCCACCGAACTCGCCGCGGGGAGGCGCTGATGGACGAGACACGCCTGCGCGGCGAACTGCGCGGGGCGGCGGCCGCGCACCGCCCCGACCACGCCCGGATGCTGGCCCGCGTCGAGCGCGGCATGGCCGCCCCGCCGCCCGGCCGCGCCGTGCCGCCCCGCCGCCGCTGGACGGTCGCGGTCGCCGTGGCCGCCACCGTCGCCGGGGTCCTCGGCCTCGGCGGCCTCGCCGTCACCACCCTCCAGGACCGGCCCGCGCCCCCGCCGGTCGCCACCGTGCCCGGCCCGGCGGCCCGCGCGGCCGGCACCATCGACGCCGGCAGCAACCGCTGGTGGGCGCAGAGCGACCTCGCCGTCACCACGGACGCCGAGGTCAGCGCCCTCACCGTCGAGCTGCGCGTCGCCCTCACCGGCGGCGTCGTCCGCACCGGCCACTGGCAGACCCGTCCCGCCGACGACTTCACGGTCACGGTCACGGAGGAACCCGGCGCCCTCGTCTACCGCTGGACGCTGAAGGAGGGCCGCGCGGTCCCCGCCGGCCCGCACACCTTCGCCGCCCAGTACAACCACGCCGAAGGCACCCGCGACGCCTCCGCCGACACCTACTCCGTCGTGCTCACCGCCCCCGACGGCGGCCGGACGACCCTCCGGGGAGGCTTCGGCCGACCCCCGGGAGAGCGGCCTTGAAACGTTTCGAAGCGTTTCGGCACAGGAGGCAACCCTTTCCCCACCCCGCGGCGACCTACGGCTGCCCCCCCACAGCCATCGAAGGAGCCGCACCATGCAGAACCACCCCGTCCGCCGCCGGACCGTCCTCGGCGCGGCCGTCGCCGCCGGAGCCCTCGCCGCCACCGCCGCCGGGACCGCCGGGGCGGCCGGCTTCGGCTGGAGCGACGACGGCGCGAACTACGTCCTCGACACCGGCGCCGGACTCGTCTTCAAGGTCTCCAAGACCAACGGCGACCTCACCTCCCTCGTCTACAAGGGCAAGGAGTACGAGAGCTACGGCGGCAAGCACTCCCACGTCGAGTCGGGCCTCGGCGCCTCCACCGTCACGCTCAGGCAGGTCGGCGCGACGATCCTCGTCACCGTCGTCCACGGCACCCTGCGCCACTACTACGCGGCCCGCTCCGGCCACAACAACGTCTACCTGTGGACCGACAAGGCCGACACGTCCTTCACCGCCACCCGCTTCATCGCCCGCCTCAAGCCCGGCGTCTTCCCCAACGAGGGCCCCGACTCCTGGGTCGAGGGCGCCGACACCGTCATCGAGGCCGGCGACGTCTGGCAGCGCGCCGACGGACACACCCGGTCCAAGCACTACTCCGGCGTCTGCGTCATGGACTACGACCACGTCGGCTACACCACCGGCTCCGTCGGCCTCTGGATGATCCGCTCCAACCACGAGAAGGCCTCCGGCGGCCCCTTCTACCGCTCGCTGCTGCGCCACTCCAACGAACTGGGCGTCGGACTCTACGAGATCCTCCACTACAACCAGTCGCAGACCGAGGCCATGCGCTTCGGCCTCCAGGGGCCGTACCTCCTCGCCTTCACCGACGGCGGCACCCCCGACCCCGCGCTCTTTCCCGCCGCGCACGACACCAGCTGGGCCGACGGGCTCGGCATCCCCGGCTGGGTCGGCCCCGCCGGACGCGGCCGGGTCGCCGGCGTCGGCCTGAGGAACATGGACCCGAACCACCCGTACACCATCGGCTTCGCCAACGCCGACGCCCAGTACTGGACCCGGGCGACCGCCGGCACCGGCGCGTACTCCTGCCGCGGCATGCTGCCCGGCACGTACACGCTCACCGTCTACAAGGGCGAACTCGCCGTCCACACCACGACGGTGACCGTCACCGCCGGCGCCGCCACCGCCCTGCACACGCTCACGATCACCGGCGACCCGAGCACCGCGCCCGCCGTCTGGCGGCTCGGCGACTGGGACGGCACCCCCGCCGGCTTCAAGAACGCGCAGCTCATGACCGTCGCCCACCCGGCCGACGTGCGGGCCGCCGCCTGGACGGGGAACGTCGTCGTCGACGGCGCCGACCCGGCCTCCGCCGTGCCCTGTTACCTCTGGAAGGGCGTCAACGACGGCTTCCTGGTCTACTTCCGGCTCACCGCCGCCCAGGCCGCCGCCGCGCACACCCTGCGGATCGGCGTCACCACCGCCTTCCTCAACGGCCGCCCCCAGGTCACCGTCAACGACTCCTGGGTCTCCGCGATCCCGTCACCGCCCGCCCAGCCGTCGACCCGCTCCCTCACCACCGGCTCGTACCGGGGCAACAACCACACCTTCACCTACAGCGTCCCCGCGAGCGCGTGGAGGGCGGACCCGTCCCAGTACAACGTGCTCCGGCTGAACGTCGTCAGTGGTTCGACCGGAACAGGCTTCCTGAGCCCGGGCACCGCCCTCGACTGCGTGGACCTGCTCGTCTGACGGCTAGTCCATCGTCGAACCGATCGTCGTCGACCCCGTCGTCAGGAACGTCGTCGCCGGCAGCGAACCGTCCGCCTTCCTCGCCCCGTACGCGCTCGTCGGGTCGGTGGAGAGGAACGCGGGCGTGGCGATCCCGGAGTCCCAGTTGTTGCCCTGGGAGACGACCGACGAACCGGCCGCCACCGAACCGCCGCCGTTGGAGACGGCGAGGTTCTTGCCGAGGCGGGCCGCGCCCGTCGCGAAGTAGTACCCCTTGTTCCCGTTGGCGTAGGCGGTCGTCCGGTTGATCTGGATCGCGCCCTTGTTGCTGTTCTCGGTGAAGCCGTTGCCCGCGTTGCCCCAGGCGGCCGAGTTGTTGACGACATGGGCGACGACCTCGCCGTCCCCGCCCAGCTTGTAGCCGTTGCCGTCGCCCGCGAAGGCCGAGTCGGACCAGCGGTTCTTCCCGTTCCCGTACGCCCAGGTGTGCTCGACCGTCACCGGGCTCGACCAGGACCACAGGTCGATGCCGTCGTCCGAGTTGTTGTAAAGCCGGGCCCCGGTGATCAGATTCCCGCTGCCCGAGCCGTACTTGACCGCCACACCGTCCGCGTTCTCCCCGTGGGTGGCGGCGTCGTAGTGCCCGTACGAGTCGAGGTTGCGGACCACGTTGTCGTTCGTGTCGGCGCCGGTGAGCGTGAAGCCGGAGTCGCCGCCGTCGATCGTCCTGATCCGGTTCCATTGGGTCCCCGTGCAGGAGGTGCAGACGACCGCGCTGTCGGGGGAGTTCTGGAAGGTGAGGTCGTTCACCGTCCAGTGATCGGCGGTGAGTTTGAAGATCCACGACCCGGCCGGCAGGTTCGAGCCGTCGATCCTGACCGTCTCCGTCCCGTACGGGCGCAGCGTGATCCGGCTCGACGCGGTGCCGTTCGCGGTCGACTGGAGGGTGGCCGTCGGGTAGTAGGTGCCGCCCCGGATCTGGATGACGGTGCCGGGCGTGGCGTTCTTCACCGCGTTCGCCAGGTCCGTCGACGTCGAGACGGTGACGGTCGCGGCCTGCGCCGGGGAGGCGAGGGCGGTGAGTCCGGCCGCCGCGAGGGCGGCGGCCACGAGCAGGGTGAGACCGCGGGAGGTACGAGACATGACGTGCGGGTCCTCTCGTAGGGGGGAGTGGCGGGGGAGGATCAGAGGCAGAGGGTGCCGTCCGGGGTCCAGTCGCCCAGGTACGCGGCCGGGGTCGCGGCGGCGGCCTGCGCGGCCGTCAGCAGCGGGCGGTTCTCCGGGACGGTGACCTCCGCGCCCCGGCCCGTGTTGCGGTACTCCGCGAAGCGCTGCTGCTGCCACGGGTACTCGGCCCGCATGTTCGCGTACGGCGCCGCCGCGTCGGTCCCCGCGGACAGCACGCTCTCGCGCACCACCAGCGACGGCCAGGCCGTCGTGTCCGAGCCGGGCACCCACGGGCGGGCCAGCTTGTAGTAGCCGTCCGGGGCCTCGCTGGTCACCCGGCAGCGGGTGGCGAGGAAGCCGTACGGGTTGGCGCGGGCCGTGGAGGGCGCGAAGACGAAGCCGTACGGGGCGCCGGCCAGGTCGGGGCGGACCAGCGTCCGGAAGTGGCAGTGCTCGAAGACCGCGGTGGCCCGCCCGAAGACGAAGTCGACGTCGCCCTCGACGTAGCAGTGCGCGTAGTACTGCCGGGCGAAGGCCGTCAGGGACATCGAGTCCGCGTACAGGGTGTCCTGGTGGCCCAGGAAGCGGCAGTGGAAGAACGCCGAGCGGTCGCCCTGCGCCTTCAGCGCCACCGCCTGCGTGCCCGGGTTCCCCGGCAGGTCGGTGCGGAGGAAGTCGTTGGCGAAGGTGACCGCGTGCGCGGTGAAGTCCGCCGCCTGGAGGGTGACCGTCGCCGACCCGGTGGTGCCGTACGTGCCGGAGCCGTCCGGCTTCGGGGTGCCCGCGGCGTTGTCGTAGACCACGACCACGTCCTTGGCGTCCCCGCTCGCCCCGATCCACGTCATGCCGGTCCGGGCGGCGGTCACCACGACCGTCTCCCGGTACGTGCCCGGCGCCAGGACCAGCGTCCACCCGGTCCCGGACGCGGCGCTCACCGCGGCCTGGACGGAGGTGTGGTCGCCGAGGCCGCCGGGGTGGACGTACAGCGTCCGCGCGGAGAGCCGCGCGGCGGGCGAACCGTACCGCCCGAACGGACCGGCGGCCACGGAGGCGGCGGCGGGCGCCGCCGGCAGGGCGAGGGCGGCGAGCGCCGCGCCGGCGCCGGCGAGGAAGGCACGGCGGCCCGGGGAGGACGTGCGGGGAGGGCGCGAGGGCATGCGGAAGCTCCTGCGGAGAAGGCCGGGGAAGGCCGGAGAAGGAAGACCGGAGAGGGTGCGGAAGGACCGGGCCGGGGCGGGCGCGACGGGACGGGGGTGCCGCGCTCCGCCCCGGCCCGGGGCAGGGGGCTCGCTCAGCGAAGGCGGCCGGAGCCGGCGTGGACGCCGACGAGGAACGGGACGGCCAGCGGGTGGTCCACCCGGGTGCGCAGCGTGGGCGTCCAGCCCGCGTCGCCGCGCAGCGTCTCCTCGGGGAACTGCTCGTTGTGGACGGCCAGCAGGTCGGCCGGGCGCCCGTTGACGTAGTTGCCGGTGGTGGTGACGGGCGCGTCCTTCCACTTCTTCAGGATCTGCCCGGCGGGCACCTCGGAGCCGAGCGTGAAGGCGTTCTTCTCGGCGTACAGCTGCGACTCCTGGCCGATGCCCAGGCTGTACACGTAGTTCGTGTCCGGCACCTTGTAGTGGTTGTTGTACGCGTCGACCTGGCCGAAGCGGACGCGCGGGGCACGCTCCACGACGCCGTCGAAGAGGTTGTGGTGGAGGGTGACGCGGAGCCTGCCGCGGTCGGTGGCGCCCGCGCTGTCGCTGTTGCCGATCATCAGCGTCTTGTCGTGGTCGGTGAAGACGTTCCACGAGACGGTGACGAGGTCGGCGCCGCGCACCACGTCCAGTTCGCCGTCGTGCTGCTGGTACACCTCGCCGTAGTACGCGGGCAGCGAGCTGTCCGGGTAGCGGCCGTCGGTGAAGGTGTTGTGGTCGATCCAGACGTGGGTGGAGCCGTACACGACCAGGCTGTCGTACTCCGAGTTCCAGGCGCCGGTGGCGCCGTCGGTCGGGTCCCACTGCGGGAAGCAGTCGAGCGGGCTCTCCAGCTTCAGGTTGCGGATCACCACGTTGTCGACGCCGGTGACCTGCAGGCTGCCGCCGAGGATCGTCGCGTCCCGGCCGACGCCCACGAGGGTGGTGTTGGCGGGCACCTTGACCTTGATGGCCTGGCCCTGGGCGGTGGCGGAGGCGGCGCGCGCCTGCTCCTGCGGGCCGCTGACCTCGGTCTCGTACCCCCACACGGCGGGGTCGTAGTCGGCGAGGTACCGCTGGAAGTCGTAGCCGGGGGCCTCGAAGGCGGCGCAGCCGGCCTCGACGGCGTCCAGGGTGCCGGCGACCTTGACGATCCGGGGCTCGGTGCCGGGGACGGCGAGCGCGGCCCGCAGCTCGGCCCAGGTGGTGACGGTGAAGACGCGGGAGGCGTCGGCGGCGGCGCCGCCGGTGGTGCCGGTGCCGTCGGAGGCCCAGCCGTCACCGGCGGGGAGGGCGGCGCGGGCCGGGTCGGAGCCCGTGGGGTGGCCGGAGTGGGCGCCGGCGGCGGGCGCGGTGACGGTGAGGACGAGGGCGGCGGCGGCCACCGCCCCGAGCTTCGTGGTTCTGTTCACGCGCGGTTCTCCTCAGGGTGCGGACGGGGCGGCCGGAGGCCAGGTGATCCGGTCGGTGGGGATGTCGTCGTCGAGCCGGCGGGTCTCGCGCGGGGCGAGGACCCGGGTGCGGAGCAGTTCACGGGCCACGAGCCGGGCCACCTCGATCGCGCCGGGCGGATTGAAGTGGGTGTTGTCCTGTTCGGTGGCGGTCCAGTTGAAGTACGTCTTGGTCGCCTCGGGGCCGAGCCGCTGCCACAGCGCCAGGGACAGCGCCTCGATGTCGAGGAGCGGTGCGCCGGAGGCGGCGGCCACCGCGCGGGCGGCGGCCGGGTAGTCGCCGAGCGAGCGCTGGGCGGTGCCGGCGGCGTCGAAGCGGCGCCGCTCGACGGAGGTCGCGATCACCGGGAGGGCGCCCCGGGAGCGGGCGGCCTCGACGAAGACCCGCAGGTTGTCCTGGTAGGCGCCCCAGGGGGCGGCGTACCGGGTGGGGTCGGTGGACTTGGAGTCGTTGTGGCCGAACTGGACGAGCAGCACGTCCCCCGGGCGGAGCGCGTCCGTGATCGGGTCGAGCCGTCCCTCGTCGAGGAAGCTCTTGGTGGAGCGCCCGTTGACGGCGTGGTTGGAGACGGTGGTCTCGCGGTGCAGGAAGAACGGGAGGGCCATGCCCCAGCCGGTCTCGGGGGCCGCGTCGGCGTACTTCTGCGCGGCGGTGGAGTCCCCGGCGACGAAGAGGGTGCGGGGGCGTCGGGGGGAGGACCCGGCGGAGGCGTCCTCGGTGCGGGCGGCGGCCGGCCGGGCGGCCAGGGCGAGCACCAGGCCCGCCCCGGCCGCGACCGCCTCACGGCGGCCGACCGTCACTTCTGCTGCTGCTTCCACTCGGCCTGGGCCTCGTTGAGCTGCTCGGCGAGGGTGTCGGCGAACTGCTTCGCCGTCATCGAACCCAGCAGCACCTTCTGGAAGTTGGCCTCGTTGTCGGCCTTGGAGATGGTGTTCCAGTCGGGCAGGTAGTAGGGCAGCTGGACGATGGTCGCCTTGCCGCTGAAGAGGACCTCGGCGGCGAGCTTGGTCGGCTCGGACTCCTTGAGCCACGGGTCCTGCGCGGCCTCGGTGTGGGCGGGGATGGCGCCGGCGGACTTGTTCCACTTGGAGTTGGACTCGTGGGAGGCCGCGAACTCGATGAACTTCCAGGCGGCGGCCTTGTTCTTGCTGCTGGAGAAGAGGCCGAGGCCGTCGACCGGGTTGGACACCATCACCCGGGTGCCGTCGTCGAGCGTCGGGTTCGGTATGCCGCGGAACTTCTCGGTGCCGAGGGCCTTCACGTGGTCCTGGTAGGAGCCGAGGTTGTGGTTCAGCATGCCGATCTGGCCGCTGTCCCACTGGGCGACCATCTTGGTGAAGTCGTTGTTGACGTCGGCCGCCGGGGTGGTCTTCTTGAACAGGGCCGCGTACTTCTCCAGGGCGGCCACGTTCTTCGGGTCGTTGACGGTGGTCTTGTCGCCTTCCCAGAAGCTCTGGATGCCGCTCTGGCCGTACATGGCGTCGAGGGCCTGGGCGATGGAGCCGGCGCCGCCGCGGATGGTGTAGCCGAACTGGTTCTTGTCCTTGGCGGTGAGCTTCTCGGCCGCCGCGTAGAACGCCGACCAGGTGGACGGCTCCTGGAGACCGGCCGCCTTGAAGAGGTCGGTGCGGTAGTAGAGGACGCCGTTGCTGGCGGAGGTCGGGACGGTGAAGAGCTTGTCCTGGCCGCCGGCCGCCTTCACGGACTCGACCATGCCGGGGTTCAGCTTGCCGAACAGGGAGCTCTTCTCGATCCGCTCGTCGAGCGGCTCCAGCGCGTTCTGCGCGGCGATCCCGGCGAGCATCGCCGCGCCGACGCCGCCGACGTCCGGCAGCGCGCCGCCCTGGATGGCGGTGTCGTACTTGGACTGGACTTCCTTGGAGGCGACGCCGACGTACTCGACGTCGATGTCCGGGTTGGCCTTCTCGAAGTCGGCGATGATCTCCTTCCAGACGTCGGTGCGGACACCGCCGTTGTTGTCCCAGAAGGTGATCTTGCCCTTGCCGGATCCCTCGGTGCCTCCGCCGCCGGCGGCGCCGCTGCCGTCGTCACCACAGGCGGTGGCGGTCAGCGCGAGGACGCCGGAGACGGCGAGGGCGAGGGCGGCTCTGCGCCGTCCGGGGAAGATGGTCATCGTCGGCTCTCTTCTCTCGGGGTGGTGCGGGGGGATGGGGATGGCGATGGTGGCGCGTGTGGGGGAGTACGAGGGCTCGCCGGGGTTCAGCGAGCGGCGGCGGAGGAGGGGGCGGAGGGGGTGGTGAGGACGCGGAAGTCGTCGAACACGCCCGTCCCGGCGTGCCCTTCGCCCTCCGGCGCGGCGGCGAACAGTCCGAGCAGGGCGCCCACCCACCGCCAGGGGGTGGCCGCGAACTCGGGGCCGATCCGGACGGGTCCCTCGCCGGCGTCGTAGGAGAAGCGGCAGCGGGCGTCGGCGGTGACCTCGATCCGCAGCAGCGCCTCGGCGGAGTCCAGGGGCCGGGCGCGGGCCGCGTCCCGCTCCCGGTCGGCGTTGGCCGGGGCGAAGCGGTGGACGAGCAGCGGCCCGCCGTCCGCGCCGCGCTCCAGGCCGATCCAGGCGTACGCGTCGCCGAGCACGACCAGTCCGGCGCGGGCCCCGGGCGCCCCGGAGTCCAGCCGCAGCCGGACCTCGACGGTCAGGGCCCCGGCCGGCAGCCGCTGCGTCAGCACGTGCGGTACGGACCGCAGGTCGTCGGCGGCCCGCCCGGACCGGACGCAGGCGAGGCGCAGCCCGCGTCCCCCGTGCGCACTCGTCCAGTCCGCGCCGGGGTTGGCCGTCCACTGCCACTGCGGCCCGAAGGCGCCGCCGGGGAAGGCGTCGTCGACGGCCGGCCGCGAGGGCGGCCCCTCCGGCAGGTCCGGCTTGCGGTGGACGCGTACGGGGGAGCCGTCGTCGCCCATGACCGGCCAGCCGTCCGCGTCCCAGCGCATCGGCTGGAGGTGGACGAGCCGGCCGTGCGCGCCGGTCTGCTGGAAGTGCAGGAACCAGTCCTCGCCCGCGCCGGTGCGCACCCAGCCGCCCTGGTGGGGGCCGTTGACGTCGGTGTCGCCCTGGGAGAGGACGATCCGTTCCTCGTACGGGCCGAAGAAGGAGTCCGCGCGGAAGGCGCCCTGCCAGCCGGTGGCGACACCGCCGGCCGGGGCGAGGATCCAGTAACGGCCCTCGTGGCGGTACAGCTTGGGGCCTTCGAGGGTGAACCAGCCGGGGACGAGGTCGGCGTCGACGAGGGTCCGGCCCTCGTCGAGGACCGTGGTGCCGTCCGGGCTCATCCGGTGTCCGGTGAGCCGGTTGTTGAACCCGGCCCGGGACTTCGCCCAGCCGTGCACCAGATAGGCCTCGCCGGTCTCCTCGTCCCACAGCGGGCAGGCGTCGATGAGCCCCAGGCCCTCCTTCACCAGGTGGGGAGCGCTCCAAGGCCCCGCGATCGACGGGGAGTTGACCTGGAAGATCCCGTGGTCCGGGTCGCCCCAGAAGATCCAGAAGCGGCCGTCGTGGTGGCGGAACGAGGGCGCCCACACCCCGCGGTCGTGCCGCGGGCGGGTGAACGCCTGCTCCGGCACGAGCCGTTCGAGGGCGTGCCCGACGAGGGTCCAGTTGACGAGGTCGCGGGAGTGCAGCAGCGGCAGTCCGGGGGCGCGGCCGAAGCTGGAGGCGGTGAGGTAGTAGTCCTCGCCGACCCGGACGACGTCCGGGTCCGACCAGTCGGCGGCGAGCACCGGGTTGCGGTACGTGCCGTCCCCCAGGTCGCCGGTGACCCCGGGCACCGCGGCCCCGGTCGCGATCGCCCCGGTCACGACGCCACCGCCTTGCGGACCAGGGCGGCGGCCCCGTCCCGGTCGAGCCGGCCGTCGGCGACGACGGTGACCACGCGCCGTACGAAGGTCTCGCCGGCCGGGACCGCGAGCCGTTCCCCGTAGGCGAGGGAGGAGCCGACGCCCGGGTACTCGGCGGCCCGCACGAACCACGGGTCGCGCCGGGTCGTCCCGGTCGCCCCGGCGAAGACCAGCGTCCAGCCGTCGCCGCACATCGCCACCCAGTCGGCGCGGGCGCCGTGCACGGCCTCCTCGCCGGTCGCGTCGGGGCCGAACACCCCGGGCGCGACGGCCCCCTTGGGGGCGCGCCAGAAGAAGCCGCCGTAGGCGGCGCCCGGGCGTCCGTTGGTGGCCGGGCTGCCGACGGACAGGTCGCGGCCGGAGACGTTGGCGACGGAGAAGGTGAGGTCCAGGGCCCAGGCCGTGTCGGTGAGGGGGACGGCGGCGACCGTGCGGTGCTCGGCGAGCAGCCGCTCGCCGCCGGCGGTCCAGGTCAGCTCCTCGACGAAGCCGTCCGGGTCGCACAGCTTGAAGCCGTCGTGGCGCTGGACGCCGTGGTTGTCGAGCTCGACCGAGCCGCGGCCCCGGACGAAGGTCCGCCCGCCCCAGAAGTTGTGCCCGGCCACGTCCGGGACGGCGACGGAGACGCCCAGGTGGTGCACGTGGTCCTCGGGCAGCACCTCGGTGACGGCCCGCCCGGCGAGCGTCGTCACCGGGTGCAGGTAGGGGCGGGGGGAGTGGTCGGCGGCGAGCGCCGGACGGGTCACGTACCGGGCGACGGCGCGCCCCGCGACCCGCAGTGCGGTCCCGGTCGTCATCTCGGTGCTCACCGGACCACCACCGAAGCCGGAGCCGGCGCCGTCCACGGCGCGCCCAGCTCGGAGTAGAGCCGCAGCCGCTCGGCGCTGGCGTCGACGAGCGCCTCGACGCCCGTCACGACCCGCCGTTCGACGCCGCCGGCGCCCTCGCCGGGCTCCGTACGCCAGTGGGCGGCGTCCATCGGCAGCGGGTCGGGCGCGGTGCGGACCGCCTCGACGACCCGCATGAACGCGCCGGTGGCGTCCGGCGGGACGAGCAGTCCGGTGCCGTCGGTGACGTGGGCGAGCAGGTTCTCCAGGAGGTCGGTGCGGCCGTACACGATCTCCTCCGGGCCGTGTCCGGCGCGCTGGAGGAGGATCCGGTCCTCGCGGTACCAGAAGGTGACGCGGCCGCGGGTGCCGTGCACGACCACGTACGGCTCGCCGGTCCTCTCGGCGCAGAGCGTCGCCGCCACGGTCACCGGGAGCCCCGCGGTGGTGCTGACGCGGACGGCCGAGGTGTCGTCGGACTCGATGGCGTGGGCGTGGAACAGCTCGGTCTCGATGCCGGTGACGTCCTCGGCGCGGGTGGTCCCGGCGAGCGCGAGGGCGGTGGCGACGGCGTGCGCGAGCGGGTTGGTCAGCGCCCCGTCGACGACGTCGAGGCCGTCGAGGCGGCGCCGGCCGGCCCAGGGGGCGCGCCGGAAGTACGCCTCGTCGCGGACCCAGGCGCCGGCCGCGCCGACGCCCCTGACCTCGCCGATCGCCCCGTCGGCGATGAGCGCGCGGACGGCGGGGACGGCGTGCGAGCCGAGCGACTGGAAGCCGATCTGGCAGGCGCGGCCGGCCGCGGCGACCCCGTCGGCCATCCGCCGGAACTCCGCGTAGGACGGGGCCGGGGGCTTCTCCAGGAGGATGTCGGCGCCGTGCCGGGCGGCCGCCAGCGTCATGTCGGTGTGGGTCTGGATGGGGGTGCTGAGCACCGCGATCCGCGCGCCGGTGGCGGCGAGGAGCGCCTCGAAGTCGTCGGACTGGGCGGGCTCGCCGAGCCCGTCGAGCTCGGCGGCGTCGAGCGGGCGGAGCTCGCAGACGCCGGCGAGGCGGACCAGGCCGAGGCGTTCGAGCCGGTGGATGTTGAGGAGGTGGCTGCGGCCGTGGCCGCGGGCGCCCGCGAGGACGACGGGCAGGGGTTCGCGTACGGACAGAGGTACGGACAAGGGCGCGGGCATGGGCGCGGGCATGGGGCTCATCCCTTCACCGCCCCGGCGCTGAAGCCGGTGACGAGCCACTTCTGGATGAAGGCGAAGACGATCACGACGGGGACGGCGGCGATGACACCGCCGGCGGCGAGCGCGCCGAGGTCGACGCTGTCGGCGCCCATCAGGGTGTTGAGGCCGACCGGGATGGTCTGCTTGTCCTGGCTGCTGAGGAACATCAGGGCGAAGAGGAAGTGGTTCCAGGCGTGCACGAAGGCGAAGGAGCCGACGGCGACGAGGCCGGGCCGCAGCAGCGGCAGCACCACGATGAGGAAGCCGCGGAAGCGTCCGCAGCCGTCGACCCAGGCGGCCTCCTCCAGGGAGGGCGGCACGTTCCTGATGAAGCCGCTGATGAGGATCATCGACAGCGGCAGCTGGAAGACGGTCTCGGCGAGGATGACGCTGCCGATCGAGTTGATCATCCGCAGCTCGGCGAAGATCTGGAAGAGCGGCACGAGGAGCAGGGCGCCCGGCACGAACTGGGAGCAGAGCAGGGCCAGCATGAAGCCCTTCTTGATCCGGAAGTCGAAGCGGGCCAGGGCGTATCCGCCGGCCAGCGCGACCACCGTGGTGCTGATGAGCACCGCGACGCCGATGAGCAGGCTGTTCTGGAAGAAGACCCCGAAGCTGCGCTCGGTCCACACCTTCTCGAAGTGCTCGGTCGTCATCGGCCAGGGCAGCAGCGAGGTCGAGCCGGCCGGGCGGACGGAGAAGAGGAAGATCCAGTAGAAGGGGACCAGGGTGAAGACGAGGTAGATGCCGAGCGGCAGGTAGATCTGCCAGCGGGGGACCTCGTCCCAGGCCCGGTGGCGCGTGCGGGCGGCGGCGGGCGGGGTGCCCTCCGGCGGGTCGGCGGGCGGAGCGGCCTCGCCGGCGGGGGCGGTGCGGGTGCGGGTGGCTGCGGCGGTCACTTGCTGTCGCCTCCGAACTTGCTCAGGCGCAGATAGACGATCGAGCAGAAGAGAAGGATCACGAACGCCACCGTGGTGAGGGCGGAGGCGTAACCGAAGTTGTGGGCGTCGACGCTGGTCTCGGCGACGTACAGCGGCAGGGTCGTGGTGACGCCCGCGGGCCCGCCGCCGGTCAGCGTGTAGAGCAGGTCGACGTTGTTGAACTCCCACACCGCGCGCAGCAGCGTGGAGAGGACGATCGCGTCCCGGATGTGCGGGAGCGTGATGTGGAAGAACTGCCGCAGCCGGCCCGCCCCGTCGACCTCGGCGGCCTCGTACAGGTCGCCCGGGATGGACTGGAGGTCGGCGAGGATGAGGATGGCGAAGAAGGGCACGCCGCGCCAGAGGTCGGCGACGATCGCCGCCCAGAAGACGGTGCCGGTGTCGGAGAGCAGCGAGGTGCCGTACTCGCCGATGCCGAGGTCCGCCAGATAGCGGGTGATGCCGGTCTGGGAGTTGTACAGCAGCACCCAGATCGCGGAGGTCAGCACGCCCGAGACGGCCCACGGGGAGAAGACCAGGGCCCGGCCGAGCGCCCGGCCGAAGAAGGTCTGGTTGACGATGAGGGCGAGCGCCAGGCCGAAGAGCAGCTGGAGCGTCACCTCCACCACGACCCACTTGAGGCTGAAGGTCAGCGTGCCCCAGAAGTGCGGGTCGTCCGTGAAGATCTTCGTGAAGTTGTCGAAGCCGGCGAAGCCGTTCCGCCAGGGCTTGGTCGGGTTGTAGTGCTGGAGGCTGTAGTAGAAGACGCTCAGCACGGGGTAGGCGATGAAGCCCAGCATCAGCAGGCCTGCGGGGGCTATCAGCAGATACGGCAGCCGGCGGGGGGTCGCTCCCGTGCGGCGGCGCCCCCGTGCCGTGGCGGCTCGGGGCGGTTTGGTCACAGCTGTGGCCATGACGGCGGCTCCGTTCTCGGGCGGGCGGTGCGGGGTCCGCGCGCGCTCCACCTGTGGTGAAGCGCTTCGCGAACAGCGTTCGATATACCGAACAAGAGGGTCGGTGGTGGGGTAGGGCGGGGTGCTCAGCCCGCGTACGGATCGGGAGTCGTCCCCGGCCGGGCCAGGAACTCGAAGTCGCAGCCGGTGTCGGCCTGGGAGATCTGCTCCATGTACAGCGCGCCGTAACCGCGCTCGTACCGGGCCGGCGGCGGAGTCCACTCCGCCCCGCGGCGCGCCAGCTCCTCGTCCGTGACGTGCAGGTGGAGGGAGCGGGCCGCGACGTCGAGGGTGATCGTATCGCCCGTACGGACCAGGGCAAGAGGCCCGCCGACATGCGATTCGGGCGCCACGTGCAGCACGCACGCCCCGTAGCTCGTGCCGCTCATCCGGGCGTCCGAGATGCGGACCATGTCGCGTACCCCCTGCTCCAGGAGGTACTTGGGGATCGGCAGCATCCCGTACTCCGGCATGCCGGGGCCGCCCTTGGGGCCCGCGCCGCGCAGCACGAGGACGTGGTCGGCGGTGATGCCGAGCGCCGGGTCGTCGATCGTCCGCTGCATCGTCCGGTAGTCGTCGAAGACGACCGCGGGACCGGTGTGCTTGAGGAACTTCTGCTCCATGGCGACGTGCTTGACGACCGCGCCGTCCGGGCAGAGGTTGCCGCGCAGTACCGCGAGTCCGCCCTCGGCGGCCAGCGGCCGGTGCCGCACCCGGATCACCTCGTCGTTGTGGACGAGCGCCCCGTCGAGCTGCTCGCGCAGGGTGGCGTGCGCGACCGTCGGCCGGTCCAGGTGGAGCACGTCGGCGATCCGCGACAGGAAGCCGGGCATCCCGCCGGCGAAGTGGAAGTCCTCCATGAGGTACGCCCCGCCGGGCCGCAGGTTCGCGAGCACCGGCACCGTCCGCGCGATCCGGTCGAAGTCGTCGAGGGTCAGCTTCACCCCCGAGCGCCCCGCCATGGCGATCAGGTGGATCACCGCGTTGGTGGACCCGCCGAGCGCCAGGACGGCGGCGACCGCGTCCTCGTACGCCTCCCGGGTCAGCAGCTTCGACAGCCGCAGGTCCCGGCGGACCAACTCCACGATCCGCAGCCCCGACGCGGCGGCCATCCGGTCGTGTCCCGACTCCACCGCGGGCACCGAGGAGGCGCCCGGCACGGTCACGCCCAGGGTCTCCGCCGCCGCCGTCAGCGTCGACGCCGTGCCCATCGTCATGCAGTGGCCGGGGGAGCGGGCGAGTCCGTTCTCCAGCTCGGCCATCTCGCAGTCGCCGATGGTGCCGGCCCGCCGCTCGTCCCAGTACTTCCACATGTCGGTGCCGGAGCCGAGGGTCTCCCCGCGCCAGTGCCCCGGCAGCATCGGACCGGCCGGCACGAACACCGTCGGCAGGTCCACCGAGGCCGCGCCCATGAGCAGCGCGGGCGTCGTCTTGTCGCAGCCGCCCATCAGCACCGCCCCGTCCACCGGGTACGAGCGCAGCAGCTCCTCCGTCTCCATCGCGAGGAGGTTGCGGTAGAGCATGGGCGTCGGCTTCTGGAAGGTCTCCGACAGCGTGGACACCGGGAATTCGAGCGGGAAGCCGCCCGCCTGCCACACCCCCCGCTTCACGGCCTGCGCGCGGTCGCGCAGGTGGACGTGGCAGGGGTTGATGTCCGACCAGGTGTTGAGGATCGCGATCACCGGCTTGCCGAGGTGCTCCTCGGGCAGATAGCCGAGCTGCCGGGTCCTGGCCCGGTGGCTGAACGACCGCAGTCCGTCGGTGCCGTACCACTGGTGGCTGCGCAGCTCGTGCGGCTGCTTCTCCGGGCCGCCTTCCGGCGCGCCGGGCCGCACCTCGCGGTCCTCGCTCATACCGGCCACCCGCCGGCGATCGCCGCCACCTCGGCCCGCGCGTCCTCGGGGAGTTCGCGGCTCGGCGGCCGGATGTCCCGGCGGCACAGCCCGAGCGAGGCCAGCGCCTCCTTCACCACCGTCACGTTGTCCGCGCTGCCGTTGGCGGCGCGCAGCTCCTCGAAGCGGCGGATCCGCTCCCACACCTTCATCGCGGTGCCGTAGTCGCCGGCCCGCAGCGCCGCGAGCATCTCCAGGGAGAGCGCGGGCGCCACGTTCACGAGGCCGGAGGTGAAGCCGGTGGCGCCGGCCGAGAAGTACGAGGGGGCGTACGGCTCCGCGAGCCCGGCCACCCACACGAACCGGTCGAGCCCCGCGTCCCGGGCGAAGCCCGCGAACCGCGCCGCGTCCGGCACCGCGTACTTGACGCCCACGACGTTCTGGCAGTCCGCGCCGAGTTCGGCGAGCCGCTCCCCGCTCAGCAGCGGGTTGCGGATGTAGGGGACGACGCCGAGCTCCGGCACCGCCTCGGCGATGGCCCGGTGGTAGTCGACCCAGCCGCTCTCGGCGACGTACGGGTGCACCGGCTGGTGGACCATCACCATGTGCGCCCCGGAGTCCCGGGCGTGCCGGGCCGCGTCGACGGCGGTCGGCAGGTCGTGTCCGACGCCGACCAGGATCGTGGCGCGGCCGGCGGCCTCCTCGACCGTCGCCTCGGTGAGCGAGCGGCGCTCCTCGGGCGTCAGGGCGTAGAACTCGCCGGTGTTGCCGTTGGGGGTGAGGGTGCGCACCCCGCCGTCGAGCAGCCGGCGCAGCAGCGCCCGGTGGGCGGCGGAGTCCACCCGGCCGTCCTCGGCGAACGGCGTGACCGGGATGGCCACGACGTCGGCGAGGGCGGCCCGAAGGGTCTGATGGGTCATTGTCACTCACTGTCCAGGGGGTTCAGGGGGTTCGCGGGGAAGGCCCGGTCCACGAACGAGGCGATGTGGGCGTGCACCGCCCGGCGCGCCCCGTCGGCGTCGCCGGCGGCGGCGAGCCGCAGGATCTCGTCGTGCTCGGCGGCCTCCCGCTCCCAGGAGGGGACGGCGGCCCAGGCGACCGTGGAGACCAGCGCCGCCTGGTCGCGCACCTCGTCGAGCATCCGTCCGAGCAGCGGGTTGCCGCAGGGGAGGTAGAGGGCGCGGTGGAAGGCCCGGTTGGCGAGGGACCGTTGGGCGGGGTCCTCGGCCTCGGCGGCACGGGCGAGCGCCTCGTGGGCCGCGTCGAGGGAGGCCCCGGAGGCGACCGTCCGGCGGACGGCCTCCGGCTCCAGGAGCAGCCGGACGTCGTACACGGCCCTGGCCATGTCCGCGTCCACCATCCGTACGGTGACGCCCTTGTACTGGTTCATCACCACGAGGCCGCTGCCCGCGAGGGTCTTCAGCGCCTCGCGCACCGGGGTCTTGGACACCCCGAAGCGCGCGGCGAGTTCGGCCTCGACGAGGGCCTGCCCGGGTCTGAGGCCCCCGGTGAGGATGTCGTGCTTGATCGCCTCCAGGACGTACTGGGTCCGGGAGGGGATGGGGCTGGGGGCATAGGGCATGGAGCACTCTCAGATCTCGTGTACGACGTCTCGTGTATCGCGTCTCATATATGACGTACGAAGTGCAACGGGCATGAAGCTAAGGCGGCGCCGATGTTTCGTCAATGCTTCGCGCAGGGTTGATAGAAAGCGTTTTCTGCGACCGGCCGGCCGCGGGCGCGGGAGGGACTGTTCCCCGGTTTTGTTTTCTGGGATAACTATTGGGGGCGCAGCCCTGCCCGCCCCTCCCCCTCCCCACGGACCCGCGAGGACCCGCATGAAGTTCACCGACGGCTTCTGGCTGATGCGCGAGGGCGTTCACGCCTCGTACGCCACCGAGGTCCGCGACCTGCGCGCGGCCCCCGGCCGCTTCACCGCGCACGCCTCCGTCAAGCGGGTCCACACCCGCGGCGACACCCTGAACTCGGCGCTGCTGACGGTGGAGTGCCACGCCCCCGCCGAGGGCGTCATCGCCGTCCGGATCACCCACCACGCCGGCAAGGCCCACCGGGGCCCGGACTTCGCCCTCGCCGCCCCCGACCCCGACGCCGGGACGGTCCACGACGACGGCACCGCCGTCGAACTCGCCTCCGGCCCCCTCCGCCTCCGCCTCGACCGCGCCCGCCCCTGGAGCCTCGACTTCCTCGACGCCGACGGCCGCCTCCTCACGCGGGCCGGCCGCAAGGGCACCGCCTTCGTCACCACCCCCGACGGCGCCCACCACATGGCCGTCCAGCTGGCCCTCGGCGTCGGCGAACAGGTCTACGGCCTCGGCGAGCGCTTCACGCCCTTCGTCAAGAACGGCCAGACCGTCGACATCTGGCAGGCCGACGGCGGCACCAGCAGCGAGCAGGCGTACAAGAACGTCCCCTTCTACCTCTCCTCGCGCGGCTACGGCGTCTTCGTGAACCACCCCGGCCGGGTCTCCTTCGAGGTCGGCTCCGAGGCCGTCGGCCAGGTCCAGTTCAGCGTCGAGGACCAGGCCCTGGAGTACCACGTCGTCGCCGGCCCCACCCCCAAGGACGTGCTGCGCCGCTACACCGCCCTCACCGGCCGCCCCGCCCTGCCCCCGCCGTGGTCCTTCGGCCTCTGGCTGACCACCTCCTTCACCACCCCCTACGACGAGGCGACCGTCACCTCCTTCGTCGACGGCATGGCCGACCGCGACATCCCGCTCTCCGTCTTCCACTTCGACTGCTTCTGGATGCGCGAGTACCAGTGGTCCGACTTCGCCTGGGACCCGGACACCTTCCCCGACCCGGACGGCATGCTCGCCCGCCTCAAGGCCCGCGGCCTGCGCGTCGGACTCTGGATCAACCCGTACATCGCCCAGAAGTCCGCCCTCTTCGACGAGGCCGCGGCCGCCGGCTTCCTCGTGAGGCGGCCGAACGGCGACATCTGGCAGTGGGACCTCTGGCAGCCCGGCATGGCCCTCGTCGACTTCACCAACCCCGCCGCCCGCACCTGGTTCCAGGACACCCTCCGCCCCCTGCTCGACCAGGGCGTCGACTGCTTCAAGACCGACTTCGGCGAGCGGATCCCCACCGACGTCGCCTGGCACGACGGCTCCGACCCCGAGCGCATGCACAACCACTACACGCACCTCTACAACCGCACCGTCTTCGAACTCCTGGAGAAGGAACGCGGCCCCGGCGAAGCCGTCCTCTTCGCCCGCTCCGCGACCGCCGGCGGCCAGCAGTTCCCCGTCCACTGGGGCGGCGACTGCTGGGCCTCCTTCGAGGCCATGGCCGAGTCCCTGCGCGGCGGCCTCTCCCTCTCGCTCAGCGGCTTCGGCTTCTGGAGCCACGACATCGGCGGCTTCGAGGGCACCCCCGAACCCGAGGTCTTCACCCGCTGGCTCGCCTTCGGCCTCCTCTCCTCCCACAGCCGCCTGCACGGCAGCGACTCCTACCGCGTCCCGTGGGAGTTCGGCGAGGAGGCGGTGGGGGTGGCCCGCCGCTTCACCCGCCTCAAGCACCGCCTCATGCCCTACCTGTACGCCGCCGCCGTCGAGGCCCACACGACGGGCGTCCCCGTCATGCGCCCCATGCTCCTGGAGTTCCCCGACGACCCGGCGGGCCGCACCCTGGACCGCCAGTACATGCTCGGCCCCGACCTCCTGGTCGCCCCCGTCATGACCCCCGGCGGCGAGGTCGAGGTGTACGTCCCCGAGGGCACCTGGACCCACCTCCTCACCGGCGAGCGGGTCACCGGCCCGTGCTGGCGCCGCGAGACCCACCCCCTGGACGGCCTCCCCCTGTACGTCCGCCCCGGCGCCGTCCTCCCCCTGGCCGCCCCCTCCGACCGCCCCGACGCCGACTGGCCCGACGGCCTCACCCTCCTCGTCGCCCCCGGCGCCCCCGCCGGCACGACGACCACGGTCACGGTCCCGGACCACCGGGGCGCCCCGGCGGCGGTGTACACGGTGACGCACACGGAGGCGGGCCCGGAGGCCACGGCGACGGGCACGGAACGCCCCTGCGCCGTCGCGGAACTGGGCCCGGGCGGAGCCGAGGCCACGGGCTGACCGCGGCCGCCTCCGGCAGCGGACGGACCCGACGGGGCCGCACCCGGCCGCACAGGGTCCCTGTACTCTCCGGGCGGGGCAGGGCGAACGACACGGGGGTACACATGAGACGCACGACCGCCGTCGCGGGCCTCGTGCTGGCGGCGACGCTGACCGCGACCGGCTGCGGCGCGTCGCCCGACCGCGAGGACGAGCGGCGGCTGTCCAGGGCGGACGCACGCTCGGCGAGGAGACCTGGCAGGTCATCCGGGATGACGACGAGCAGGCGGAGAGGCGCGTGGTGCAGTACTGCGCGGACGCCCACTTCGAGACGCTGGTCGGCGGATAGGGCGCCTGGGGAGTGATGCCGGCGCGCCACGACGCCCGCCCGAGGGGACGGGCGGGCGTCGTGGCGCGGGTGGTGCCGAGGGTACGGATCAGCAGTTCTTGATCTTCCAGATCGGGTCCCAGTTCCACCAGGAGGGGGCGATGTCGGGTGCGGTCGAGCTGTGGGCGACGCCGCCGGAGGAGTTGTAGAACCGGGCGACCGTGCCGTCGGTCTGGGAGTTCTTGAACCCGCCGCCGTCCCCGCCGCCGCTCCAGTAGGACAGCGAGTAGGTCTTGCAGTAGTACAGGTCGAAGACCTTGTACTTGCCCTGGGTCGGATCCCAGACGCGGGCGCACAGGCGCCCGGACGGGCAGCTGTAGGTGCCGTCGGTGACGTAGCGGACGCGCTCGGCGGCCGGGGAGATCGTCGGCGCCGACGCCCGCACGCCCACCTCGGCCGGTGCGGCGGCCGGGACGACGGTGACCGCCGACGCGGTGTCGCTCGGCGACCGGTCGGCGGGAGCGGCGGCCTGGGCCGGCACGGTGGCCAGAAGGCCACCGATGACCAGACCCACCCCCGCGACGAGCCCCACCAGCTTTCGACGTACCTGCATGCGTGGTCCTCCGTGTGATCGTCGGAACAGGATGCGCGCACGACCCAGTATCCGGCGAAGTCACCTGACCACAGGGCAAGTCGGGAGTTATGGCGAGAAGGCGCCAGACCGTCACCCAGGACGCGTCCGCGACCCCGATGACGACCCGGTCCTGACCTGGGCCGTCATCGCACCGGCCGGCGCTCCGCACTCCCGGCCTCCGGCACCGGGGCGGTGGCGGACGCGGCCGGTTCGGCGGGCCGGCGCGTGGTGCCCCAGTGCCACAGGAGGGCGAGGACGGTGACGGCGGCGGCCACCGGACCCAGCTCGGCCGGCGCGAGCCCGAACCGGTCCTGCGCCAGTCCGCCGAGCCCTCCGCCGAGCGCGATCCCCCCGTACAGCGCCGACGAGTTGAGGCCCAGCAGGACCGGCGCGGAGGCCGGGGCGAGGGCGATGAGCCGGTGCTGCTGCGGCACGACGACGATGCCGACGGTGACGCCCCAGACCGCGCCCCAGACCAGGGTGGACGGAAGGCCGCGGACCGCCAGGGGGGTCAGCGCCAGGGCGACGGCGGCGACGGCCAGCGTGCCGGTGAGGACGCGGGCGGGGGAGTGCCGGTCGACCAGACGGCCCGCGGCGATGTTCCCGGCCAGCGTGCCGCAGCCCAGGACCAGCAGGACCAGGGTCGTCAGGGACGCGCTGCCCCCGGTGGCGTCCCCCAGCGTGGGGGCGATGTACGTGTAGAGCGTGTACGTGCCCAGGAGGGCGAGCGAGGTGACCGCGAGCAGCCCGAGGACCCGGCCCTGTCCGAGCGGACGCATCCGGTCGGCCAGGGAGGCGGCGGGCAGCTCCACCCTCGGGAGGGCGGCGGCGATCCCGAGCGCCGCGAGCAGGCCGATCCCGGCGACGGCCCACAGCGCCAGATGCCAGTCGGCGCCGCCGACCAGCGTGCCGAGCGGCATCCCGAGCGCGGTCGCGAGCGTGAGACCGCCCAGGACGAACGCCAGCGCCCGCCCCCGGCGTTCCGGCGGCGCGAGGGCCGCCGCCGTGCTGGACGCGGCGGCGGTGATCGCGCTCGCGCCCACGGCCGTGACGACACGGGCGGCCATCACCACCCCGTACGTCGTCCCCAGCGCGGTCACGGCGTTCCCCACCACGAACACGCCCAGCGCGACCAGCAGCGCCGACCGCCGGTCCAGACCGCCCGTCAGCGCACCCGTGACCGGCGCCGACAGCGCCAGCGTCAGGGCGAAGACCGTCACCAGCTGACCCGCCGCCGGCGTCGACACGCCCAGGTCCGCGGCGATCGACGGGAGCAGGCCCGCGATGACGTAGCCGTCGGTGCCGACGGCGAACGTCGCCAGGGCCAGGGGCAGGAGTCTCTTCAGCACGGGCGCGTGCCGCCTTTCCGGAGCGGTACGGAGACGGGGACGACCGCACTGTAGGCAACACATGGATGCTTGTCCATGTATCCATGCGTGGCTAGTCTGGATCGCGCCACGCACGGAGGGAGAAGAGCGATGCGCGAGGTCACCCACCCGGCGACCGGGGCGATCCGGCTGGTCGAGGTGCTGCGCGCCCTCGCCGACCCGGTACGCCTGGAGATCGTCCAGCGGCTCGCCGAGACCGGCGAGGAGAGCTGCAACGCCCTCGCCGGCGACCTGGACGTCCACCAGACGACGCTCTCCCACCACTACCGCGTCCTCCGCGAGGCGGGCGTCACCTGGACCACCGTCCAGGGCCGCTCCCGCCTGGTCCGCCTGCGCCACGGCGACCTGGACGCGCGCTTCCCCGGCCTCCTCGCCGCCGTCCTGAACGGCGCCCGCCCCTCCTGATCCCCGTGCGGCGGCCGCCGCGTCAGAGCCAGGCCAGGGACTTGTCCAGAACCCCGCCCAGCGCGCCGTACGCGCAGCAGCGCACCGAGTGCCCCGCCCTGCGGCGCAGCCCGAACCCCACGAGGAGCGCCGCGGCGAAGACCCCGCCGAGGACCGCCGTCGCGACCGGGTCGTAGACGACGTACGCGGCGGCGGCGACGCCGGTCCAGACGAGGATCGGCAGGAGCGAACCGCGCAGCACCGTCCGCAGCCTGACCCGCCCCGGCCCCGACGGCAGGGCCTTGTGGTGCCACACGTCGATGTGGTTTCGCGTCACGCAATGCTCCGGGCGCATGGGCATCTCCCCATTGCCTCATCCACGGCGCGACCCGCGCCATCAGTCCGGCCCCTCGCGGGGAAGCGTCAACTTCGGTGTGGCGTGCGGGTGGTTGCGGATCTCGATCCGGAAGTCCGCGGCGGCGGAGTGGTCCTCCTGGCGGCGGTGGTGCCGCTCCCACTCGGCCGCGAGGGCGCACGGCGCGCAGCCCGGTGCGGGTACGGCGGGAGGCAGGAGTTCCACGGAGAGCACGACCGGCTCCTCCTGCCAGGTCTGCGGCGGGGGTGGCGGCTCCATCGGCGTGACGGGCCGGGTGAGGATCCGGATCAGTGCGCGTTCCCTCTCGCTCGGCCGCCGCAGGTCCGCCGGCGGGGCCGTCCACACGGTGCCGCCGCCGGGCGGCATCAGGTAGAGGAGGGACCCGTCCCAGGCGGTGACTCTGCCGAGCCGAGGGTGCCCCTCGGTGGTGTCTTCCGCCATGTAGGTGCCGAGGTCGGGGACGGGGGTCGGGGGGTCGGTTGCGGGCATGGAGTTCCTGTCTGTAGCGAATCCACTACGGGGAGCACCCAGCGTGGCGTACAGTCGAAAACTCCTCAACGGACGGACTTTTGGGGGAGAACCGTGGGCTATGGCAAGACACTTGATCCGGACAGTGGCCCCATGGCGGCCTACGGGGCACGTCTGCGCAGGCTGCGGGAGGAGCGGGGCTGGACGCAGGAGGAGCTGGCGGCGCGTACGGGGTACTCCAGCAAGCACATCTCGGGCGTCGAAATTGGTAGCCGATCCGCAACTCTCAAATTCTCGGGAGCTGTCGACGAGGCGTTCGGGCTGGCGGGGACGGGACAGTCGTTCGATCGCGAATGCCGGCAGGTGCGGCACGGCGTGCTGCTGGAGGGCTTCCCCGAGTACGTGCTCCAAGAGCGCAAGGCTGTCGAGATCCGCTTGTTCACGATCGGGATCATTCCTGGCCTGCTCCAGACGCCCGAGTACGCGAAGGCGGTGGCAGGCGGCTCCGCGGCGCGTGGAACCATCACGGTGGACCAAGCCGCGGAGCGAGTGACATTCCTGGCTGGGCGCCAGCAGATTCTGGAACAGCAGGAGCCGCCAGTGCTCTTCGTCGTGATGGACGAGAGCTGCCTCCGCCGCCAAGTCGGCGGCCCCGGAGTCATGGCGGCACAGCTCGACCGACTCGTAGAGGTCGCGGCGCGCCCGTACACAGTTCTTCAGGTGGCACCCTTCGCCATAGGCGAGCGGCGCCCGTTCGACCTACCCGTGAACCTTGTGACCCTCCCTGACAGGTCCGTGCTCTTCTATGCCGAATCGCAAGCTCGGGGCCACTTGGAGAGGGAGAGCGGAGCGGTCGCGTCCATGCTCAGGCTCTACCATCAACTGGCAGCGGAGTCACTCTCTCCAGCGGATAGCGTGGCCATGATCGAAGACCTGCGAAAGGGCATGCTGTGATGACCGAGTCCCCCAACTGGTACAAGTCCTCCTACAGCAACGGCGGCAACGACTGCGTCGAAGTCGCCCACAACCTGGCCCCCACCCTCGGCCTCGTCCCCCTCCGTGACTCCAAGGTTCCCGCCGGTCCGAGCCTCTCCGTCTCCGCCGCCGCCTTCGCCGTCTTCATCGAGGCCGTCAAGCAGTGATACGCGACCGTGCGCAGCGCATCCACGACGTACGGGAGCGGCTGGGGCGGGAGATGGACCTCTGGGTCGCCTCCGCAGGGCCCGGCGGCGTGCCCTACCTCGTGCCGTTGTCGTTCTTCTGGGACGGGACGGACGTCTGGCTCGTGACGCGGTTCGGGAACCCGACCGGACGGAACCTCGCCGCCAGCCCCCGTACGCGGCTCGCCCTCGGGGACACCCGGGACGTCGTCCTTCTCGACGGCGAGGTCACGGCGTACACGCACGACGAGGTCCCGGACGCGGCGGCCGAGGGCTTCCGCGCCAAGACCGGGTGGGACGCGCGCAAGGCGGGTCCGGCGTACCGCTGGTTCCGGGTGCGGCCCGTGGAGGTCCAGGCGTGGCATGAGGAGCCGGAGCTGGCGGGACGGCAGGTGATGACGGGCGGGGAGTGGGCGGACGGCTGACGGGCGCGACGGGTCTGGTAGAACGCGCGTATGACCTACAGATTCGTGGCGAACATCGCCTACGGCTGGCACGACGAGCTTCCGCCGGGCGCGTACTGCCCGTCGGCCGGCGTCATCGAGTCGGAGGACGAGGAGAGCTTCGCGCTCGAATTCCAGAGCCTCGTCGAGGAGCCGGACGAGCAGAGCGTCCGCCTCGGCATGGACTCGTACTGTGTCGTGACCCCCGACCAGAACGCCGCGCACGGCTGCGTACGCACGGTGGAACTGACGGGTGACCTCCTGCGGGTCACGTTCGACCCCGCGCGTCTGGACGACCTCGGGCTGGACGACCCGGTGGTCGAGGCCGTCCTGAACGCGCCGCCCGAGGACGTCGCCCGCATGCGCGAGGCCCTCGTCCGGATCCTCGCCTACGGCCGCTCCGACGCGCTGCCGACCGTGCGGGCGAGCTGAGTCCGCGGAATTCGGGTGCGGGGGAGCGGGGGGCGGGCGTAACGTGCCCGGCATGGCAAGCCCCGAGGCATCCAGAGCGGGGGGCTCGCGGTCACCCCGCCGGCCCCTGAACCTCCGCACACTCTGAGCCGGTGAACAACCGCCGACCGTCGCAGCGCTTCGCGCCGTGCGGCCGGTCGGGCGTGCCGGCGCTCTCGCGGAGCGGGCTCGGCGGTGGTGACGCGACGACATCGACGTCCTCCGTCCTTCTCGCCCCGCCTCGGAGCATCCGTGTCTCTTCCGCTTCCTCTCTATCCGCTCGCCCTGGCCGTCTTCGCCATGGGCACCTCGGAGTTCATGCTCGCCGGTCTGCTGCCGGACCTCGCCCGTGACCTGGGGGTCGGTATCGGCGCCGCCGGTTCGCTGACCTCGGCGTTCGCCGTCGGCATGGTGGTCGGCGCACCCCTCGTCGCCGTCTTCGCCCGGCGGTGGTCCGGCCGGGCCGGGCTGCTCGCGTTCGTGCTGGTCTTCCTCGCCGCGCACGTCGTCGGCGCGGTGACGAGCAGCTTCCCCGTCCTGCTCGTCAGCCGGATCGTCGCCGCACTCGCCAACGCCGGGTTCCTGGCGCTGGCGCTCGCCGCGGCCACCGCGATGGTGCCGCCGGACCGCAAGGCACGGGCGCTCGCCGTGCTTCTCGGCGGGACGACCGTCGCCACCGTCGTCGGGGTCCCCGGCGGCGCCCTCCTCGGTGAACTCGCCGGGTGGCGGGCCGCGTTCTGGGCGGTCGCCGTGCTGTGCGTGCCCGCCGCGATCGGAATCCTGTGGGGCGTGCCCGGCGACGCCGGCAAGGGGGAACTGCGCCCGCTGCGCGCCGAGTTCCGCGTCCTGCGCGCGCCCGGACTCGTGCGGGTCATGGTGCTCGCCGCGCTCGTGAACGCCGCCACCTTCGGCTCGTTCACCTACCTGGCGCCGGTCGTCACCGGGACGGCCGGACTGTCCGCGTCCTGGGTCTCCGTGGCCCTTGTCCTCTTCGGCGTGGGCTCCTTCGCGGGGGTCACCGTGGCGGGGCGGCTCGCCGACCGGCATGCGGGCCGGCTGCTGGCGCTCGGCGGACCGCTGCTGCTGTGCGGGTGGGTGGTCCTCTCGGGTCTCGCCGAGCGTCCGGCGGGGCTCCTCGGGGTCCTTCTCCTCCAGGGGGCGCTGTGCTTCGCCGTCGGCGGGACGCTCATCGCCGGGATCCTGTACGAGGCGGGCGGCGCGCCCGTACTCGCCGGGGCCTACGCCACGGCCGCGCTCAACGTCGGGGCCGTGGCGGGGCCGCTGTCGGCGGGCCTGGTGGTGGAGCGGCCCACCGGACCGTTTCTGCTGAGCGCGGGGCTCGTCGCCGTGGCGCTGGCGTTCGGAGCCGTCAGCGGTAGTCGTCCGGGTGGTCCTGCATCCAGGTGTTGATGAACTCCCGGGTGCCGATGAGCTCCTTCCGGTGCTTCTCCAGGTTCGGGAAGGAGGCGTCCCCGGCGAGCGTCTCGTTCAGCTCCGCCATCCGCGCGATCGGCTCCGGGAAGTGGCCCGGGCCCTTGGGGTCGGACTTCATCGCCGTGTCGAGCTCCTGGAGCTCCTTGTGGACGCGGCCGAGGAAGGAGGAGCAGTCCGTCGCGCAGGAGTCGTTGCGCGTGGCCTGGAGGGTCGCGAAGGCGTCGCGGACCTTCTCGCCGGACTCGGGCGCGTACGGGTCGTGGGTGGGCGCGGGGGAGCGCGTGGCGTCGTCGGGCAGGGCGCCGGGGCCGTCGGGCGCCCCCGTGGGCTCGGCGGTCTCCGTCGGCTCCGGTGCCGCCGCCGCGGTCGTCGGGGGACCGCCCGCCGGGGCGTCCGGTTCCGGTGTCGTCCCGCAGGAGACGGCCAGGGCCGCCAGGGCGGCGGCCACCAGCGCGGCCCGGCGTACGGGCCTCTCGCGGATCGTGTGGATCATGTGGGTTCCCTCCCCTGGGTCATGGACCGGGCGAGCCTATCCGGGCCACGGCGCAGGGGAGTCGAGCCGAATCCTCAGCCGGCGAAGGCGAGGTGCGCGAGGCGCAGCGGGCCGCGCAGCTCGACGCGCAGATCCGTCACGTCGCGGAGGTGGCAGGGGGCTCCGACGGTGGCGTAGGCGTACCGGCCGCCGGTCGGCGGCAGTGTCAGGCGGGCCACCTCGGCGGAACCCGTGGAGAGGACGACCTCGCCCTCCCCGGCCGCCGTCACCGCCACCTCCGTGACCCCGTCGCCGAAGTCGCACGCCCGGTAGAGGAGCGTGCCCGGCGCGCAGGCGTCGGCCGGGGTCACCGCGTCGCCGGAGGCGCGGGCGCGGTCGACGATCGCCGTGCCGGTCTGCTCGTCGTAGTCGGCGGCCTCCAGGCCCGCCTCCAGGACCGGGCGCGGGCCCGGCGCCTCGCCCGCCAGCTCCACGCGGACGGTGCGGTGGGCGTCCGCCGAGGACGGGCCTGCCAGGAACTCGTACGCGCCGGGCTCCACCGCCCACCGGCCGTGCGCCACGTCCCAGTACGCGAGCGCCGACAGCGGCACGGTGAAGGCGAGCGCGGCGGTGGCGCCGGGTGCCAGGTGGATCCGTTCGTGGGCGACGAGCGCGCGGTGCGGGCGGGGCACCGAGGGGGCGACGGGGCGGACGTACACCTGGACGACCTCGTCGGAGGCGACGGCGCCCGTGTTGGTGACGGCGCAGGAGAGCCGTACCTCCTCCGCGTCCGCGTCCACGGCCGCCGTCAGGGCCTCGTAGCCGAAGCTCGTGTACGTCAGGCCGTGGCCGAAGGGGAAGAGCGGCGTCCCGTCGAAGTAGAGGTACGTCTGCCGGCCGCCGATGACGTCGTAGTCGAGCAGGTCCGGCAGGTCGGCGTCGGAGGCGTACCAGGTCTGCGGCAGCCGCCCGGCGGGGGAGACGTCCCCGGCGAGGACACGGGCGAGCGCCGTGCCGGCGGCCTGGCCGCCGTGCGCGGTCCACAGGAGGGCGGGGAGCGCGGCGGCGGCGTCGGGGACCGCGTACGGGTAGGAGGAGACGAGGACGAGCGCGGTGCGCGGGTTGGCGGCGTGCGCGGCCCGCCACAGGCGGTCCTGGTGGGGCGGGAGCGCGAGGGTCGTGCGGTCCTCGGTCTCGCGGCCGTTGATGTGCGGGTCGTTGCCGGCGACGACGATCACCGTCCCGGCCCCGGCCGCCGCCCGGGCGACCGCGTCCTCGCCCCGCTCGACGGTTTCCACGGTGAGGGCTTCGGCGGATTCGCGGTCGGCGGCAACCTTCACGCCGTCGGCGGCGACAGAGACGTAGCCCCCCGTCCCGAGGTGCAGAAGGAGGTGACCGTCACCGTGGGCCTCGAAGCGGAACGTCTCCTGGACGACCCAGCCGCCCGGCTCGTCCGCGGAGGCGCGTACGAGGCCGTCCTCGGCCACCGACAGGTACCGGCCGTCGGGGGCGCGCAGCGTCAGCACCCCGTCGCCCCAGTCGATCAGGTCGAGGACCGAGCCCTCGGAGCCGCCCTCGGCATCGGCCTCGGCGGTCAGGGGCGGCAGGTCGGTGCGGCCGGCGAGCAGTGCCGGGTCGAGGGCGATCTCCGCGTCCCGAGCGGACTCCTCCGCCGCGGGCTCGGGGACGCGCAGCGCGCGGCCGTCGGCGGTGCGCAGCCGGATCCGGTCCACGCCCTCCGCGAAGTCCACCCGGTCCGCGCCGAAGCGCTCCCGGATGCCGTCCAGCGGGGAGGAGCGGCGCAGCAGCGCGCCGCTGTACCAGTCGAGTTTGACGGCGTCGGCGAGCAGTCCGACGACGGCGATCCGCCCGCTCTTCCTGCTCTCGTTCTGCCCGTTCTCGCTCTGCCCGTCGTCCCGCAGCGGCAGCAGCGGGGTGTCTCCGGCGGGTTCGTTGCGGAGGAGGACGAGGGCCGCCTCCGCCGCCTCGCGCGCCAGCTCGCGGTGGGCGTCCGTGTCGTACGCCGACTCCTGGGCGTACGGGTCGAGTCCGGGGTCGAACTCGCCGAGCAGCATGCGCACGGTCAGCTGCCGGCGGACCGCGCGGTCCACGTCCTCCTGGCCGATCAGGCCCCGCTCCAGGGCCCGTTCGAGGCGTCCCAGGACGATCGTGCTGTCGGTGCCGTGGTCGGTGAAGGAGTCGACGCCCGCGCGCAGGGACGCCGCGACGGCCTCCTCGTGGGTGTCGAAGTACGCCTGCGAGTCGCCGAGGTTGCTGGGCGCGCCCGCGTCGGAGCAGACGAGCAGCTCCCGCTCCGTCCACGTCCGCAGCTCCGACTCCAGGTACGGCGACAGGTGGTTGGGGCGGCCGTTGACCAGGTTGTAGGCGGGCATGACGCCGGCCACCGTGCCCGCCTCGACGGCGCCGCGGAAGGCCCGGAGGTCGTACTCGTGGAGCACGCGCGGGCGGACGGAGGCCGAGGAGGTGTCGCGGGCCGTCTCGTTGTTGTGCGCGAGCCAGTGCTTGAGGACCGGCGCCGTGCGCCAGTACGTGGGATGGTCGCCGCGCAGGCCCCGGGTGAAGGCGACGGCGATGGCGGAGGTGAGCGCCGGGTCCTCCGCGTAGCCCTCCTCGCCGCGGCCCCACAGCGGGTTGCGCAGCAGGTTCACGGTGGGCGCCCACACGTTGAGGCCGACCCGCTCGTCCTTGGCGCGCATCACCCGCGCCTCTCGGGAGACGGCCTCGCCGACCCGGCGCACCAGCTCCGGGTGCCAGCTCGCGCCGAGGCCGACGGCCTGCGGGAAGACGGTGGCCGGGCCCATCCAGGCGACGCCGTGCAGCGCCTCCTGGCCGGTGCGGAAGGCGGCGAGCCCGAGCCGCTCGACGCCGGGCGTGAACTGGTGGAGGAGGGCCAGGCGTTCGGCGGGGGTGAGGCGGCCGAGGAGGTCGGCGACGCGTGCGTCGACGGGGAGGGCAGGGTCACGGAAGGGCGGCCGGTCTGCGGTCACGTACGAGTCCCTTGGACGGCGGCCGCCGTCCGGCGGCCGGAAGTTTCGAAGCGCTTCGATGCTTCAGTCCCCCCGAGTGGGTGTCAAGGCGTACGGTCGCGACACTTTCCCTTTCGTCCCCAGGAGTTGAAGGCATCCGGCCTTCCTCCGCGCCGCTGCGAGAAACTCCTGAACGACTCTTGCCGCACCCGTGGTCGTCACTTAACCTCACAGCAACATCGAAGCGCTTCGACTGCCGTGTCCCGGATCCGTCGCTTCGACCTCCCCGCTTCTCGCTCCTGCTCCACCTCCACACACCGCAGCCGGCCGGCGACCCCTCGGACGCCGTGTGTCCTGGCGCGTGCCATGAAGGGTTGACGCAATGACGCCGAACGCCGCCTCCACGGGCTCCCCGAGAACCGAGCAGAGCCGGAGGGGCTTCCTCGCCACCGGCGCCGTCGCCGCCGTCGCGGTCGCCGGCGGGGCCCCGCTGCTCACCGCCTGCGGCGGCGGTGGCGGCACCGGGAAGAAGGACGGCACCACCAGCGGCAAGGACGCCGCCAAGCTCCTCCCGGCCCATGTCCCCAGCAGCGTCGTCACCCCCGACGTCCCCGCGAAGAACGGCTCCGCCGCCGGCTTCACCCGCGCCATCCCGAGCGCCGAGCTCAAGGCGTCCGTCGACGGGAAGAAGGGCAAGGGCGGCGCGCTCACCGTCATGGCCCCCTTCTGGGGGACCCCGCCCGCCGCCGACAACCCCTACTACAAGGCCATGAACGAGGCGATCGGCGTCCAGGCCACCTGGCAGAACCAGGACGGCAACGTCTACGACCAGAAGCTCGGCGCCGTCCTCGCCTCCAGCGACATCCCCGACCTCGTCGTCGTCCCCGGCTGGAACCTCGGCGGCAAGATCCCCAGCGCCGTCAACGCCAAGTTCGAGGACCTCGGCCCGTACCTCTCCGGCGACAAGGTCAAGGCCTACCCCAACCTCGCCGCCATCCCCACCGACGCCTGGCAGCGCTCCCTCTTCGGCGGCAGCCTCCGCGGCCTGCCCATGCCCGCCTCGTACGTCACCAACATCGCGCCCTTCTACCGCAAGGACGTCTTCGAGGCGAAGGGCTGGCAACTCCCCACGAGCGCGGACGAGTTCCTCGCCCTCGCCAAGGAGATCACCAGCGCGAGGACGAAGGTCTGGGCCTGCGCCGACATGACCTGGACCGCCTACAACATGTTCGGCGTCCTCAACGGCAGCGACAAGGCGCTCGGCTGGAACCTCGTCGACGGCAAGCTGGTCAACCGCATCGAGACCCCCGAGTACCTCGAAGCCCTCGCATGGACCCGCAAGCTCTTCGACGCCGGCGTCGTCCACCCCGACGAGAAGGCCCAGAACCAGGGCGACACCGCCGTCCGCTTCACCTCCGGCCAGTGCATGATCTACAACAACGACCTCGCCCACTGGTACGGCAAGACCGCCGAAATGGCCGCGCAGAACCCGGCGTTCGCCATGGCCGCCATGGACATCCCCGGCCACGCCGGCGGCACCCCGCAGCTGTGGGCCACCAACCCCGCCAACATCTGGGCCTTCGTCCGCAAGGGCGCCCCCAAGGCGCTGATCGAGGACGCCCTCGCCATCGCGAACTTCACCGCCGCCCCCTACGGCACCAAGGAGCGCATGCTCACCGACTACGGCGTCGAGGGCGTCCACCACACCGTCAAGGACGGCCTGCCGGTCAAGACCGACGCCGGCAACCAGGAGGTCAGCAGCTCCTGGATGTTCGTCGCCAGCCCCGCCCCCTACATCGCCCACCCCGACCTGCCGGAGATCACCAAGGCGCAGGTCGAGTGGCAGCAGCGGATGGGCGCCGTCACCCGCAAGTCCTCCTTCTACGGCCTCACCATCACCGAACCCGGCCAGTGGACCGGCCTCATGAACGACTTCGAGCAGCTGGAGAAGGACATCGTCCGCGGCCGCAAGAAGGTCTCCGACATGCAGCAGGCCGTCTCGGAGTGGAAGACCAAGGGCGGCGACCAGCTCCGCGACTGGTACAAGAAGCTCCTCGACACCACCGGATCCGCGGCGAGCTGACCGTGGCCAAGCACGACACCACCGACCGCCGGCCGAGGATCCCCCTCGGCCGGCGGCTCCGGCGCGACCGCACCCTGCTGCTGATGACGGTCCCCGCCCTCGCCCTCGTCCTCGTCTTCAACTACCTCCCCATCCTCGGGAACGTCGTCGCCTTCCAGGACTACGACCCGTACGTCTCCACCAACGGCGTCACCGCCATCCTCGAATCCCCCTGGGTCGGCCTCGCCCAGTTCGACCGGGTCCTGTCCGACCCCCTCTTCTGGGCCGCCGTCGAGAACACCCTGGTCTTCTTCCTCCTCCAGCTGGTCCTCTTCTTCCCCGTCCCCATCGCCCTCGCCCTGCTCGTGCACAGCGTGCTGCGGCCCCGCGTCCGCGCCTTCGTCCAGGCCGTGCTCTACCTGCCGCACTTCTTCTCCTGGGTCATCGTCATCACCGTCTTCCAGCAGATCTTCGGCGGCGCCGGCGTCATCGCCCAGACCCTCCGCGAACACGGCCACGAGGGCTTCGACCTCATGACCGACCCCGCCGTCTTCAAGTACCTCGTCACCGCCGAGGGCATCTGGAAGGACGCCGGCTGGGGCGTCATCGTCTTCCTCGCCGCGCTCGCCGCCGTCGACCACGCGCTGTACGAGGCCGCCGCCATGGACGGCGCGAACCGGTGGCGCCGCATGTGGCACGTCACCCTCCCCGCGCTGCGGCCCGTCGTCGCCCTCCTCCTCGTGCTCCGCGTCGGCGACGCCCTCACCGTCGGCTTCGAACAGCTGCTGCTCCAGCGCGACGCCGTCGGACCCGGCGCCGCCGAGGTCCTCGACACCTTCGTCTGGTGGACCGGACTGCGCAGCCAGGACTTCAGCTACGCGGCCGCCGCCGGACTCATCAAGGGGATCGTCGGCCTCGCCCTCGTCCTCACCGCGAACAAGGCCGCCCACCTCATGGGCGAGCAGGGGGTGTACCGGAAATGACCACGCGCGTCCTCGAACGGCCCGCGCCCCCCGCCCGCGGCGCGGCCGCCCGGCCCTCCTGGTGGGCGGCGCCCGCCCGGCCCGTCTGGGAGGAGCCGCCCACCCGCGCCGGGCTCACCGCCAAGGCCACGCTCCTCGTCCTCGCCTGCCTCGCCGTCCTCTTCCCGCTGTGGATCGTCGTCGTCACCAGCCTCTCCTCGAAGCGGACGATCACCGAGGCCGGCGGACTCGTCATCGTGCCGAGGGACTTCACCCTCATCGCCTACCGGGAACTCCTCAGCGGCGGCCAGGTCACCCGCGCCGTCGCCGTCAGCCTCGGCGTCACCCTCGCCGGCACCCTCTTCTCCATGACCGTGTCGGTGCTCTGCGCGTACGGCCTGTCCCGGCCCGGCTCCGTCGGCCACCGCGCCATCCTCTTCACGCTGATGGGCACCATGTTCTTCGGCGCCGGACTCATCCCCACCTACCTGCTGGTGCAGACCCTCGGCCTCACCGACACCTACCTGGCGCTGATCCTCCCCAGCGCCGTCAGCGTCTTCAACATCCTCGTGCTGCGCGCCTTCTTCATGGGCATCTCGCCCGAACTCGTCGACAGCGCCCGCATCGACGGCGCCGGCGACCTGCGCATCCTGTGGACGATCGTGATGCCGCTCTCCCGCGCGGTGATCGCCGTCATCACCCTCTTCTACGCGGTCGGCTACTGGAGCGCCTGGTTCAACGCCTCCATCTACCTCAACGACCAGGCGATGATGCCGCTGCAGAACGTGCTCATCCAGCTCGCCCAGAAGCAGGAGATCCCCGTCGGCCTCGGCCAGGCCGTCAAGGCCGGGAACCTCTCCGGACTCGCCGTGCAGATGGCCGTCATGGTCCTCGCCCTGCTGCCCGTCGCCGTCCTCTCGCCCTTCGTCCAGAAGCACTTCAAGAAGGGCATGCTCACCGGCGCCGTCAAGGGCTGAGCCCGCCACGGGCCGCCCCCCACCCCCACCTCACGGAAGAGCCCCGATGACCGGCCTCGACGACCTCACGCACCCGCCCGGCCGCCCGCCCCGCCTCCTCTACGGCGCCGACTGGAACCCGGAACAGTGGCCGGAGGGCACCTGGACCGAGGACCTGCGGCTGATGCGCCGGGCCGGCGTCACCACCGTCACCCTCGGCGTCTTCTCCTGGGCCCGGCTCGAACCCGAGCCGGGCGCCCGGGAGTTCGGCTGGCTCGACCGGCTCATGGACCTCGCCCACGACCACGGCGTCGGCGTCGTCCTCGCCACCCCCACCGCCTCCCCGCCGCCCTGGCTCGGCCGGCTCCACCCCGAGACCCTGCCCCGGGACGAGGACGGCCGCACCGAATGGTGGGGCTCCCGCCAGCACTTCTCCCACTCCAGCGAGGCCTACCGACGGCACGCCGCCGCCCTCACCGAGGACCTCGCCGCCCGCTACGCCCGCCACCCGGCGCTCGTCATGTGGCACATCAACAACGAGTACTGCACCTACGACTGGGGCGACGAGGCCGCCCGCACCTTCCGCACCTGGCTCCAGCACCGGTACGGCACCCTCGACGCCCTCAACACCGCCTGGGGCGGCGACTTCTGGAGCCAGCGGTACGCCGCCTGGGACGAGGTCCTGCCCCCGCGCCGCGCCCACTACCTGCGCAACCCCGCGCACGTCCTCGACTTCCGCCGCTACACCTCCGACCGGCTCCTGGACTGCTACCGGACCGAACGCGACATCGTCCGCACCCACACCCCGCACCTCCCGGTCACCACCAACCTCATGCCGTTCTGGTCCGGACAGGACGGCTGGGCCTGGGCCGCCGAACAGGACCTCGTCTCCGTCGACGTCTACCCCGACCCCGCGGCACCCGACGCCGGAGCCCACGAGAACGCCTTCGTCGCCGACCTCACCCGCTCCGAGGCCGGCGGCCGACCCTGGATGGTGATGGAACAGGCCGCCGGAGCCGTCAACTGGCGCCCCGTCAACCACCCCAAGCCCGAAGGGCTCAACCGGCTCCGGACCCTCCAGGCCGTCGCCCGCGGCGCCGACGCCGTCCACTCCTTCCAGTGGCGCGCCTCCCGGCAGGGCGCCGAGAAGTTCCACTCCGGCATGCTCGGCCACAGCGGCCCCCGGGGACGCGGCTTCCGCGAGACCGTCCGCATCGGCGCCGACCTCGCCCGCCTCGGCCCCCGCGTCGCCGGCAGCCGCCTGCCCGCCGGCGGCATCGCCCTCCTCCACGACTGGGACTCCTGGTGGGCCCAGCGCCACGAAGGCGCCCTCTCCACCCACCTCGACCAGGGCGAACTCGTCCGCACCTGGCACCGCGCCCTCTGGGAGGCAGGCCTCCCCACCACCCTCGCCCACCCCCACCACGACCTCACCGCCCACCCCCTCGTCGTCGTCCCCCACCTCTACCTCCTCGACGACACCGCCCTCGACAACCTGCGGCGGTACACGGCCGGCGGCGGCCGGCTCGTCTGCGGCTTCTTCACCGGCGTCGCCGACCCCGACGACCGCGTCCGCCCCGGCGGCATGGACGCCCGCCTCCGCGCCCTCCTCGGCATCGACCGCGTCGACGAATGGTGGCCCCTGGCCCCCGGCGACCGCGTCGACTGCGGCACCTTCCACGGCACCCTCTGGTCCGAGGAGCTGGTCCCCGCCCCCGGCACCGAGATCCTCGCCGCCTACCGGGGCGGCGAACTCGACGGCCGACCCGCCGTCCTGCGCCACGGCCCCACCCGCTACCTCTCCACCCTCCCCGAACCCGCCGCGCTGCGCGCCCTCCTCGCCGAGGCCGCCACCGAGGCCGGCGTCCGGCCGGTCCTCGCCGGACTCCCCGACGGCGTCGAGGCCGTCCGCCGCGGCGACCTGCTCTTCCTGCTCCACCACGGCCGCGAGCCCGTCACCGTCACCGTCCCGGGCCGCCACCGCGACCTGCTCACCGGCACCACCGTCGACTCCGCCCTCACCCTCGACCGCTTCGGCGCCGCCGTCCTGGAGGAGCACCCATGACCGGACCCGTGCACGGCACCTGGGAACCCGCCCCCGCCGCCCGCTGGGAGGACGCCTTCCTCACCGGGAACGGCCGGCACGGGGCGCTGGTGTACGGCGACCCCGCCGACGACCGGGTGATCGTCACCCACCACACCCTCGTACGCCCCCACCACCGGCCCGGCGACACCGACCCGCCCCGCCTCGCCGACCGGCTCCCCGCCCTCCAGGACGCCCTCCTCGCCGGGGACCCCACCGCCGCCGAGACCTTCACCGACGGCCGCCCCCTCCGCTGGATCCAGCCCTTCCACCCCGGCTTCCTCACCCGCGTCCGCGCCGCGACCGGCGGGGGGACCCGCGCCACCCGACGCGAGGTGGACTTCACCACCGGCGTCGCCACCGCCACCGCCGGCACCCGCACCAGCCGGGTGTTCGCCTCCCGCGCCGACGACGTCCTCGTCCAGTACGTGACGGAGCCCGGCCCCCGCGTCGCCGTCGCGCTCGACCACCGCCTCGACGGCGTCCCGCCCGGCCTCGCCACCGGCCGCGGCCTCGCCACCGCCCACGGCGAGAGCCTCCTCACCCTCCAGGCCCGCTACCCCGGCTCCACCCTCGGCTACACCGGCGTCACCCTCGTCGTCGCCGACACCGGCCGCACCACCCTCACCGACCGCGGCCTCCGCGTCGACGGCGCCGGCGGACTCCTGCTGCTCACCCGGGTGCACCGCCACGACGGCCCGTACGACCCCGCCGAGCAGGCCGCCGCCCTGCGCGCCCTCGCCGGGGACGACGGCCCCGCCGCCGCGTACGCCCGTCTCCTCGGCCGGCACACCGCACTCCACGGCGCCGCCTACCACCGGGTCACCCTCGACCTCGACGCCGACCCCGCCGAACGGGCCCTGCCCGGCTCCGAGTTGCTCGACAGGCCGGCCGGACCCGCCCTCCTCGAACGGCTCTTCGCCGCAGGCCGCCACCACCTGCTCTCCTCCTCCGGCCTCTACCCGCCCCGCCTCTGCGGACTGTGGACCGGGGACTGGGACACCGCCTGGTCCGGCGGCTTCACCACCGACGCCAACCTCGCCCTCCAGACCGCCTCCGCCGTCGCCGCCGACCTGCCCGAGGTCCTGGACGCCCACCGCGGCCTCATCCGGGGCCAGCTCGCCGACTGGCGGGACAACGCCCGCGCCGTCTTCGGCACCCGGGGCGTCGTCGCCCCCGCCCACACCGACGGCGAGAGCGGCCACACGTACCACTTCGACCGCGCGTACCCCCTCCACCTGTGGACCGCCGCCGCCGACTGGCTCCTCCTCCCGCTCCTCGAAGCGGACGAGGCCGACGGCCGCCACGACCCCTGGCTCACCGGGCTCCTCCTCGAACTCGCCGACTTCTACGAGGACTTCCTCACCCGCACCGGACCCGACGGGAACCTCGCCGTCGTCCCCTCCTACTCCCCGGAGAACCGCCCGCGCGGCGGCAGCTGGGGCGCGGTCAACGCCACCATGGACCTCGCCGCCGCCCGCCACGCACTCACCGCCGCCGCCGACCGCGCCCCCGAGGACCGGGCCGCCCGGCTGCGGGCCCTCGCCGACCGGCTCCCGCCCTACCGCGTCAACGGCGACGGCGCCCTCGCCGAATGGGCCTGGCCCGGGCTCGGCGACCGCTACGACCACCGGCACCTCAGCCACCTCTACCCCGTCTGGCCGCTCGACGCCATCACCCCGTACGACACCCCCGGCCTCGCCCGCGCCGCCGCGCGCGCCCTCGCCCTGCGCGGCAGCGAGAACGACTCCGCCCACGGCCACCTCCACCAGGGGCTCATCGCCGCCCGGCTCGGCGACCCCGGCCGCACCGGCGACGCCCTGCGCCGGGTCCTCGGCGGCGACTACTTCCACGCCTCCCTGATGAGCGCCCACTACCCGAAGCGGGACGTCTACAACGCCGACGCCGCCCACGCCCTGCCCGCACTGCTCATCGAGGCGTTCATCCGCTCCGCCCCCGGGCGGCTCGTCCTGCTGCCCGCGCCGCCGCCCGGGCTCTGCGCCCGCGGCCGGCTCACCGGGGTGCGCACCCGCTTCGGCGCCCGGATCGACCTGACCTGGGCGCCGGGGACGTACCGGGCCGTGATCCGCCCCGCCCGCGACGCGGCGATCGAGCTGTGCGCCCCCGAGGGGAGGCGGCGGCTCGCGCTGCGGGCGGGCGAGGAACACGTCCTCGTCAGTCCGTGAACCGGCCGGCCGGCGGCGGACCCGAACTCTCCCGCACCGTCAGCACCGGGGCGAGCAGCTCCACCCCGGCCGCCGCCGGCCCGTCCGGGTCGGTGAGGCGGGCGAACAGCCGCTCCGCCGCCCGCCGGCCCAGCTCCTGCGCGGGGATCGCCACCGAGGTGAGCGGCACCGACGCCTGCGCGGCCACCGCCTCGGGACACACCGCGACCACCGACACGTCCTCCGGCACCGCCCGGCCGGTCCGCCGCAGCAGGGCGAGCAGCGGCTCCACCGCCTTCTCGTTCTGCACCACGAAGGCGCTGACCGACGGGCGCTCGTCGAGGATCCGGGCCAGCACCCCGGCGACCGCGTCGTGAGTGCCGTCGCACGGCCGGTGCAGCAGCCCCACGCCGAGGCGCGCCGCCCGCTCGCGCAGCCCGCCGAGGGTCCGCTCGGCGAAGCCGGTGTGCCGGGCGTACACCCCGGGCGAGCCGCCGACGACGGCGATCTCCCGGTGGCCGAGCCCGGCCAGGTGCTCCACGCAGAGCGCCCCGGCGGCGGCGAAGTCCAGGTCCACGCAGTTCAGTCCGGCCGGGTCGGCGGGCAGCCCGACGAGCACGGCCGGCGGCGCCGCGCCCCGCAGCACCGGCAGCCGTCCGTCGTCGAGCTGCACGTCCATGAGGATCACGGCCTCGGCGAGCCCGCTGCCGCTGACCCGGCGCAGCGCCGAGGGGCCCTCCTCGCCGGTGAGCAGCAGCACGTCGTAGCCGCGCGCCCGGGCCGTGGTGGCGACGGCGACCGCGATCTCCAGCATCACCGGCACGTACATGTCGGTGCGCAGCGGCACCATGAGGGCGATGATCCGCGAGCGGCTGCTGGCGAGCGCCCGGGCCCCGGCGTGCGGCTGGTAGCCGAGCTGTTCGATGCTGGCCCGCACGCGCCGCCGGGTGGGTTCGGAGATGGGCCGCTTGCCGCTGAGGACATAGCTCACCGTGCTGGCCGACACCCCGGCGTGGCGGGCGACCTCGGCAAGCGTGACCATCCGATCTCCCCGCGGCCAGGACTGGTGAATCGCTTCGACGGTGCCGTCGAAAGATCGCTTCGACGCTCAGCGAGACGGTAACGCGGGGGAGTTGACGTGTCCAGACTGTCGGCGGCGAAAGATCGAAGCGCTTCGACGAAAGCCTCGGCGAGACCGGACCGAACTGTTCAGTCTTGACAGTGAACTGGTCGGTGTAGTTCCTTCGTGCGAGGCATATGACGAGGGGGTCGGCGGATGTTCGCGGTGGTCTACCGGTGGCGGGTGCGGCCCGGCCGGGAGCAGCAGCTCATGGACGGCTGGCACCGGGTCACCGTGGCGATCCACGAGGAGTGCGGGAGTTACGGCTCACGGCTCCACCGCGCCGACGACGGCACCTGGGTGGCGTACGCCCGGTGGCCCGACCGGGAGACCCGCGAGAAGTGCGGGACGCCCGACCCCGAGGGCGAGGCGATGATGCGCGAGGCCATCGCGGAGTACTACCCCGAGACCCGCCTCACCCTCGTCGACGACCTCCTCGCCGAGCCCGAGCCCGAGCCCGAGCCCGAGGCCGGCTGACGGCCGGGGCCGGGGCCGGTCAGGAAGTGCCGGAGGGCTTGCGCAGCAGCTCGGTGAGGGCGGCGACGCTGTCCTCGCCGTGACCGGCCTCGGCGGCCCGCCGCACGAGGTCGTGCAGCGGCGCGAGCCAGCCGGCGTCCACCCCGGTCTCCTGCTCCAGCGCCGCGTCGTGGGCGGTGCCGGCGAGGAAGAGGTTCACGGAGGACTCCCCGGCGCCGTAGTCGCGCCGGTCGATCTCGTCGGCGAACACCGGCAGCAGTTCCTTGGTCATGTCGAGCAGCCGGCCGGTGAACCCCACCATGCTCGCGGCCGTCAGGCCGCGCGCCTGGAGGGCGGCGGCGCCCTGGAAGAAGCCGACCAGCGCGGGCAGCAGGGCCGCCCCCACCGCCATCTCGTACAGCGCCGCCAGATCCGGCTCCTCGCCCAGGTGGACCGAGTCCCCGCCCAGCGCGCGCAGCGCCGGCGCGTGCGCGTCGAAGGCGTCCCGCTCACCCGCGTAGGTGAGGAGGGTCCCGGGCGCGCCGACCGCCGACGGGACGTCGAGGACCGCCCCCGCCAGGAACCGCGCTCCGTGCCCGGCCGCCCACCGGGCCGTGGTCCGGGCCTCGGCGGGTGCCCCGCTGTTGAGGGTCACCAGGGTCCGGCCGGCCAGTTCCGCCCCGGCGGCGTCGAGGACGTCCCGGGTGGCGTCGAAGGTGGTGAGGCAGGCGACGATCAGCGGGCTCGCCGCCAGGGCCGCCGCCGGCGTCGCGGCCACCGTCGCGCCGCGCTCCGCGAGGGACGCGGCCCGCTCCGGCGACCGGTTCCAGACCGTGGTCGGGTGCCCGGCGGCGAGGAACGCCGCCGCGAGGGCGCTGCCCATCGATCCGAGGCCGATCACGGTGACGGGTGTGCGCTGCTGCTGCTCCGGCATGTCCAACTCCCAAGTCCGCACGGTGGATCGGGGCGCGCGTCCGGCTGTGCGCGGCCCCGGCCCCATCGTGCGAGAGCCCGTACATTGGATCAAGTACCGACATTTCTGTCGGGTACGCACAGGAATGTACGCGGAGGGTGCGGGCGCGATGGGCGGCGGACGGAAGTACACCTGCGGGCTGGACGCGGCCATCGCGGTCATGGGGGGCAAGTGGAAAGGGCTCATCCTCTTCGCCCTGGGGGAACAGCCGCTGCGCTTCGGGGCGTTGCGCCGGGCCGTCCCGGGGATCAGCGAGCGGATCCTCATCCTCCAGCTGAAGGAGATGGCGGCGAGCGGCCTCGTGCACCGGGAGGCCCACGAGGAGGTGCCGCCGAAGGTGGTCTACTCCCTCACCCCGTTCGGGCGGTCGCTGAACACGGCCCTCGCCCCGCTGGGCGCCTGGGGCGAGGAACACCAGGAGCGCATCGAACGGCTCGGTCCGTGACCCGGGTCAGGGGATCAGCAGGACCTTGCCGACCGCCGGGTCACCGCCGCCGACCAGGGCCAGCGCGTCGGCGAAGCCGTCGAGCGGGAACTCGTGGGTGATCAGCGGCGCCGGGTCGAGCAGCCCGCGCGCGAAGGCCCCGACCGCGTCCGCCCACGCGGCCGAGGAGGCGCCGAAGACGCTCCGCAGCTCCAGTTGACTCACCGACAGGTGCACCGGGTCGATGCCCGTGGCGCCCTCCGCGAACATTCCGGTGAGCACCACCCGGCCGCCGCGGCGGGCCAGCAGACAGGCCGAGGCGGCCGTCGGCGGCGCCCCTGCCGTCTCCACCACCAGGTCGAACTCCCCGTGCGCGCCCGTGGCCGCCGCCGGGTCCAGGGCGCGGGTCGCGCCGAAGCCCAGGGCCCGGCCGGCACGGGCGGCGCGCGGGTCGACCACGGCCAGTTCGGCGGGGGAGTGGGCGGCCAGCCACTGCACGGCGAGCAGCCCGAGCGTCCCGGCGCCCACGACCGCGATCCGCTCCCCGGGACGCGGCCGCCCGGCCCGTACCGCCGCGGCCACCACCGCCGCCGGTTCGAGCAGCGCCGCCGCCCGCAGGTCCGCGCCCTCCGGCAGGGGGTGCAGGAGCCGGGCGGGCACGAGCAGCCGGTCGGCGAAGGCGCCCGGTTCGGTGAAGCCGGTCTCGGCGTACCCGGCCGTGCACAGGCTCGTCTCGCCGCACCGGCACCGCTCGCAGGTCCCGCAGCGGCGGAAGCCCTCGGCGACGCACGGCCGGCCGAGCAGCGCCGGGTCCACGCCGGGGCCGACCTCCTCGACGGTGCCGGACCACTCGTGCCCCGGCACCACCGGGTAGCGCACATAGCCGGGCGCCCGCCTCCCCTCGTACAGCTCCCGGTCGCTGAGGCAGATCCCGGCGGCGGCGACCCGCACCAGGACCTCGCCCGGGCCGGGTGCGGGGCGCGGGCGCGCCACCAGCCGGTGGACGCCCGGCCGTTCGACGAGGACCGCGCGGTCGGGTGCCCCGCCGCTCACTTCGGCCGCCTCTTCTCCCAGCCGTCGGCCCACAGGTCGAACCTCGCCCGCTGCTGGGGGAACGCGGCCGCCGCGTCCACGTCGAGCTCGACGCCGAGGCCGGGGGCGTACGAGAGGGGGAAGCAGCCGGTCTCCGGGTCGATCTCCGGCGCCCCGCGCACGACGTTCTTGATCTCCGCGTCGGCGAAGTCGTTGAAGTGCTCCAGGACCTTGAAGTTCGGGGTGCAGGCGGCGAGTTGGAGGGAGGCGGCGGTGAGGACCGAACCGCCGACGTTGTGCGGGGCGACGGTCACGTAGTGGGTCTCGGCGGTCGCGGCGAGCTTGCGGGCCTCCAGGATGCCGCCGATGTGCCCCACGTCCGGCTGGATGACGTCGGCGGCCTGGGACTCGAACAGCTCGCGGAACTCGATCCGGTCGTGGATCCGCTCCCCGGTGGCGATCGGCAGCTCGGTCTTCCCGGCCACCTTGGCCAGCGCCTTCAGGTTCTCCGGCGGTACCGGCTCCTCCAGCCACGCTGGGCGGAACGGGGCCAGCTCGCGGGCGAGCCGGATCGCCGTCGCGGGGGAGAAGCGGCCGTGCATCTCCACCATGAGCTCGGTGTCCGGTCCGATGGCGTCCCGCACGGCCTCGACGAGCGAGATCGCGTACCGCGAGGCGGCCGGGTCGAGTTCGAGGCGGCCCGCGCCGAACGGGTCGAGCTTCAGGGCCCGGTAGCCGCGCGCCACGACCCCGCGCGCCGCCTCGTGATAGGCCTCCGGCGTCCGCTCGGTCGTGTACCAGCCGTTCGCGTACGCGGGCACCCGCTCGGTCACCCGCCCGCCGAGCAGCTGCCAGACCGGCACGCCCAGCGCCTTGCCCTTGATGTCCCAGCAGGCCGTCTCGACGACCGCGATCCCGGACATCACGATCTCGCCGGCCCGCCCGAAGTCCCCGTACTTCATCCGCCGGACGAGGTCCTCGACGGCGAAGGGGTCCGAGCCCGCGATGTGGTTCGCCTCCGCCTCTCGCAGATAGCCGAGCAGGGCGTCGGTGTGACCGAGCATCCGCGTCTCGCCGACGCCCGTCAGACCCTCGTCCGTGTGCACCAGGACATAGGTGAGATTGCGCCAGGGAGTGCCGACGACATGAGTGGTGATGCCCGTGATGCGCACGGTGGAGGCTCCCAGGATGTTCATCGTGCCGAACGGCGTCCGGCGGATCGGCGTGACCGTAGGCAGCGGCTCTCCGGGGCGTCAAGCGTCACCGGGGCCGCTCCGGGGCCGTTGCCCGGCTTCCGGTCGGGGGCTAGTCTCTGTCCGCGATTTCGGTCGCGGTACGACATATCGAACGGTGTGAGGGTGAGGTGGGGGCCATGGGACGACTCGTGCCCGCGGTGGCCAGGGCATTCGACATTCTGGAGCTCTTCCTCCAGGGGGACGGCACGCTCTCCGCGCCCGAGATCACCCGCCGCCTCCAGCTGCCCCGCACCACCACCCACGAGCTGGTCTCCACGCTCGCGGCCCGCAACTACCTGGTCCCCGTGCCGGAACAGCCCGGCCGCTACCGGCTCGGGGTGCGCACGTACCAGCTCGGCAGCCGGTACGCCGAGCAGCTCGACCTCGCGGCGGAGGGGCGCCAGGTCGCCCACGAGATCGCCGAGACCTGCGGCGAGACCGTCCACGTGGCGCTCCTGGAGGACGCGGACGTCATCTACGTCGCCAAGGTGGACTCCACCCACGCCGTCCGCATGGTGTCGGCGGCCGGCCGGCGGCTGCCCGCCCACTGCACGGCCGTCGGCAAGATGCTCCTCGCGATGCTGCCGGCCGGGGAGCTCGACGCGCTCCTCGACGGGCGCGAGCTGGCCCGCATGACCCCGAACAGCATCACCGACCCGGACGCGCTGCGCGCCGCGCTCGCCGAGATCGCCATCCTCGGCGTCGCCGTCGAACAGCGCGAGTCCAACCCGGACGTCTCCTGCGTCGCCGCCCCCGTCCGCGACCGCACGGGCCGCGTGGTCGCCGCGCTCTCCATCTCCGTCCCGGTCATCCGCTGGGACGAGGCGCGCGAGAACGAACTCACCGCCCTCGCCGTCCACGGCGCCACCGACCTCTCCACCCGCCTCGGCCACCGCGGCGGCGTGCGCTGACGCACCGGCGCCCGCGCCCGCCGGCGCCCGCCCGCCCGTCGGCGGCGGGCCGGGCCGGGGCTCGTACCCGGACTCAGACACCGGCGGCTCCGCCGCCCTTCGCGGCCCGGCGCATGCGGCTGACCGGGCCGAAGACCTCGCGGTCGTCGAGGAAGCCCTCCAGGGCGAAGGTCGCCGCGCCCCGGGTCACGGGGTTGTGCGGGACCGCGCTGCGGCGCAGGGTGGCCGCCCGGTGCGGCAGGGCGAGGGCGTGCCGGCCCACCGCCTCGTACGCCGCCGGGAGCAGCCGCTCGCCGAGCAGGTCCACGACCTGGTTGCCGACCACGACGACCTGGGGGTTGACGAGGTTGACGAGGTTGGCGACGGCCGCGCCCAGGTAGCGGGCCGTGCGGGCCACGACGGCGGCGGCCACCGGATCGTCCGCGTCGGCCGCGCGGGCCAGCGCCGCGACCGTCGCCGCGTCGTCGGGCCCGGCCGCCCGCTCGTCGCCGGGGGCGAGCTCGCGCCAGGTCTCGGCGATCCCGCGCAGCGACACGTACGCCTCGACGCAGCCGCGGTTGCCGCAGGTGCACGGCCGGCCGTCGAGGGCGAGGCAGGTGTGCCCCCACTCGCCCGCGCTGTTGGTGAAGCCGCGGTACAGCTGCCCGCCGATCGCGATGCCCGCGCCGACACCGGCCCGCAGCGTCAGCACCACCAGGTCGTCCACCTCGCGGCCCGCGCCGAACCACATCTCCGCGACCGTGCTGGCCCGCAGGGGGTTGTCCAGCCACAGCGGCAGCCCGAGCCGCTCGTCGAGCAGCGCCCGCAGCGGCACCTCGTGCCAGGACCAGTACGGCGAGAAGGACGAGACCCCGCCCTCGCGCTCGACCATGCCCGGCACGCTCACCCCCGCGCCGAGGACCCGGGCGCGGTCGGTCCCGGAGGCGGCGAGCAGCTCCTCCACGGCGCCGGCGAGCGTGTCCACGACGTCGGCGGGCCGCACGTCCCCCGGCGGCAGCGGCCGCTCCACGGAGTGCCGGACCGTCAGGGCCAGGTCGAACAGCTCGGCGTGGACGGAGGTCTCGGCGATGTCGACGCCGATCAGCGCGCCGCGCTTGGCGTTCACGGCGAGCCGCGCGCGGGGCCGCCCGCCGCCGGACTCCTCGTGCCCGGCCTCGACGAGGACGCCGGCCTCCAGGAGTTCGGCGGTGAGGTTGGCGACCGTCGCGAAGGACAGGCCCGTGGCGGCGGCGACGTCCTGCCGGCTCATCGCCCCCGGGCCCGCGTAGACCCGGCGCAGCACCTCGAAGCGGTTGAGGCGGCGAATGTCCTGCGAGGTGCGCCTGATCATCCCTGCTGTCCTCCGTCGGTGCGCTGTCGTCACCCGATCTTATTCGAAGGGTTGGAAGAAGAGCCCCCGGGGTTATTTACAACCGTTAGACGAACCCGTAGTTTTTCTGCGGTCACCCCGTCACCCCCTCAGCACGCACCCCGGAGGAGAAGCGATGCTCCAGCTCAGCGCCGTGCCCTGCGCCCCCGCGCCCGGCCGCCTGCCCGAAGGCCCCGTCTGGGACGCCGCCCGCCGGGAACTCCTCTGGGTCGACATCACCGAGGGCCTCGTCCACCGCGCCGCCCTCACCCGGGAGGACGGCCGCACCGACGTGGTGCCGACCGCCGCCCTCCGCTTCGACCGCCCCGTGGGCGCGGCCGTCCCCTGCGCCTCCGGGGCCCTCCTCGTCGCCGCCGGCACCGCCTTCGTCCGCCTGGAGGACGGCCGGCCCCCGGCCGAGGCCGTCGCGCTCGCCGCGCCCGCCCTCCCCGACGACGGCGTCCCGCGCCGCATGAACGACGCCTCCGTCGACCCCGCCGGACGCCTCCTCGGCGGCACCATGGCCTTCGACGAGCGGCCCGGCGCCGGCGCCCTCTACCGCCTCGACGGCGACGGCCTCGCCACCCTCGTCGAGTCCGTCACCATCTCCAACGGCCTCGGCTGGAGCCCCGACGGCACCCTCCTCTACTACGCCGACAGCCCCACCCGCCGCGTCGACGTCTTCGACTACGACCCCGCCACCGGCGCCCTCTCCGGCCGCCGCCCCTTCGCCGTCCTCGACAGCGGCTACCCCGACGGCCTCACCGTCGACGCCGAGGGCCACGTGTGGGTCGCCGTCTGGGGCGGCGGCGAGGTCCTCGCCTTCACCCCCGAAGGCGCCCCGCACGCGCGCGTGGAGCTGCCCGCCTCCCACGTCACCAGCTGCGCCTTCGCCGGCCCCGACCTCGACGTCCTCGTCATCACCACCGCCACCCACAACCTCCCCGAGGAACGCCGCCGCGCCGAACCCGACGCCGGCCGCCTCTTCGTCTGCCGCCCGGGCGTCACGGGACTGCCCGCCACCCCGTACGCCGACCACCAGTGACCCACCCTCAGGAACCCACCATGACCAGCCCGTACGAGGGACTGCGCGCCGCCCTGGCCGCCGCCCCCGTCATCGCGATCCTCCGCTCCGCCTCCGCCACCCGCTTCGCCGAGGTCACCGACACCCTCCTCGCCTCCGGCGTCCGCGCCGCCGAGTTCACCCTCACCACCCCCGGGGTCCTCGACGCGCTCCGCGAGTACGCCGCCGACGCCCCGCCCGGCCTCGCCCTCGGCGCCGGCACGGTCACCACCCCCGCCGACGCGCAGGCCGCCGTCGAAGCCGGCGCCACCTACCTCATCACCCCCGCCACCTGCACCGACGTCATCGCCGAGGCCGTCCGCCTCGACGTGCCGGTGCTGCCCGGCGCGTACACCCCGACCGAGATCCTCACCGCCTGGCGGGCCGGCGCGACCATGGTCAAGCTCTTCCCCGCCTCGACCGGCGGCCTCGACCACCTCAAGGCCGTCCGCGCCCCGCTCCCCGACATCCCGCTCGTCCCCACCGGGGGCATCGGCGCCGCCGACGCCCCCGCCTACCTCGCCGCCGGCGCCACCGCCCTCGGCGTCGGTAGCCCCCTCGTCGGCGACGCCTGCGAGGGCGGCTCCCTCGCCGCCCTCACCGAGCGGGCGGCGGCCTTCCTGGACGGGATACGGCTCCGATGACGCACCCCGCACGCGCGCGTGGACCCGCCCCCGCCCTGGTGACCCTCGGGGAAGCCATGGCCGTCGTCGCCGCCACCACCCCCGGACCCCTCGCCAACGGAGCCCCGATGCGGCTCGGCTGGGCCGGCGCCGAGGCCACCGTCGCCGTCGGCGTCAGCAGGCTCGGCCACACCGCCGCCTGGACCGGCCGGGTCGGCGACGACGCCGCCGGCGCGATGATCCTCGCCGGACTCCGCGCCGAGGGCGTCGACGTCACCGGCGCCCGCACCGACCCCGACGCCCCCACCGGCCTGATGCTCCGCGAGCGCCGCACCGCCGACCGGCTCCGCGTCGGCTACTACCGGGCCGGCCTCGCCGGCTCCCGGCTCGCCCCCGGCGACCTCGACGAGTCCCTCGTCACCGGCGCCCGGATCCTCCACGTCACCGGCATCACCCCCGCGCTGAGCGCCACCGCCCGCGCCGCCGTCGAACAGGCGGTGGCCCTCGCCCGGGCCGCCGGCGTCACCGTCTCCCTCGACGTCAACCACCGCGCCCGCCTGTGGAGCCGCGCCGAGGCCGCCGAGGTGCTCGGCCGCCTCCTCCCGTACACCGACCTGGTCTTCGCCGGACCCGAGGAGGCCGCCCTCTTCGTCCCCGACGGCGAACCCGAGGAGATGGCCCGCGCCCTCACCCGGCTCGGCCCCGCCGAGGCCGTCCTCAAGCTCGGCGCCGAAGGCGCCCTCACCGTCACCGGCGGCGCGTGCCACGTCCGGGCCGCGATCCCCGTCACCGCCGTCGACCCCGTCGGCGCGGGCGACGCCTTCGTCTCCGGCTACCTCGCCGCCCTCCTCGACGGCTCACCGGTCCCCGAACGGCTCCGGCTCGCCGCCCTCTGCGGCGCCTTCGCCGTCTCCGTCCCCGGCGACTGGGAGGGCATCCCGCACCGCACCGAACTCGGCCTGCTGGCCGCCCAGGACATCACCCGCTGACCCCCTGTCGCAGAAAGCCCCTCCCATGAACCGTTTCTCCGGGCAGACCGCCGTGGTCACCGGCGCCGCCCACGGAATCGGCGCGGCCAGCGCCGCCCGGCTCGCCCGCGAAGGCGCCGCCGTCGTCGTCGCCGACATCGCCGCCACCGCCGGCGAGGCCGTCGCCGCCCGCATCCGCGAGCAAGGCGGCCGCGCCGCGTACATCCGCTGCGACGTCTCCTCCGAGGCCGACTGGACCGCGCTGCGCGAGGAGACCCACGAGCGCTTCGGCCCCGTCTCCGTCCTCCACAGCAACGCCTTCGTCCACACCCCGGCCGCCGCCCACGAACTCCCCGTCGACATCTGGGACCGCGAGCTCGCCGTCAACCTGCGCTCCCTCTACCTCGCCGCCCGCACCTTCCTCGACGACCTGCGCGCCGAGGGCGGCAGCCTCGTCGCCACCTCCAGCGTCCACGCCGACTTCGGCCTCCCCGGCTACCCCGCCTACGCGGCCTCCAAGGGCGGCATGTGCGCGCTGATCCGCCAGTTCGCCGTCGAGTACGGCCCCGACGTGCGCTTCAACTCCGTGCTGCCCGGCCCGATCCTCACCGACGTCTGGAACGACGTCGACGAGGACGGCCGCCGCCTCTCCGCCGACGCCACCGCCCTCGCCCGCCTCGGCCGCCCCGAGGAGGTCGCCGCCGCCGTCGCGTTCCTCGCCTCGGCCGACGCCGCCTACATCACCGGCACCAACCTCGTCGTCGACGGCGGCTGGACCGTCAAGAAGGACTCCAAGTGAAGATCACCTCCCTGAAGACGTACCTCGTCGCCCCCCGCTGGTGCTTCCTGCGGATCGACACCGACGAGGGGATCACCGGCTGGGGCGAACCCGTCGTCGAGGGCCGCGCCCACACCGTCGCCGCCGCCGTCGACGAACTCTCCGACTACCTCGTCGGGCAGGACCCGATGCGCATCGAGGACCACTGGCAGGTCCTCACCAAGGGCGGCTTCTACCGGGGCGGCCCGGTCCTCTCCAGCGCCGTCGCCGGCATCGACCAGGCCCTGTGGGACATCAAGGGCAAGGCCCTCGGCGTCCCCGTCTGGGAACTCCTCGGCGGCCACGTCCGCGACCGCGTCCGCGTCTACAGCTGGATCGGCGGCGACCGCCCCGACGAGGTGGCGAGCGAGGCCCTGGCCCGCAAGGACGAGGGCTTCACCGCCATCAAGATGAACGCCTCCGCGCAGCTGCGGCTCATCGACACCCCGGCCGCCACCCAGGCCATCGTCGACCGGGTCGCCTCCATCCGCGAGGCCGTCGGCGACGAGTTCGACATCGCCATCGACTTCCACGGCCGGCTCACCCTCCCCATGGCCCGCCGGGTCCTGCCGCTCCTGGAGCCCTACCTCCCCTTCTTCGTGGAGGAACCCGTCGTCCCCGAGCTGAGCGACCACATCGGCGAGATCGTCCGCTCCACGTCCCTCCCCATCGCCACCGGCGAACGCCTCTACTCCCGCTGGGACTTCAAGAAGGTCCTCGGTCAGGGCATCGCCGTCGCCCAGCCGGACCTCTCGCACGCCGGCGGCATCTCCGAGACGCGCCGGATCGCCGCGATGGCGGAGGCGTACGACGTCTCCCTCGCCCCGCACTGCCCGCTCGGCCCCATCGCGCTCGCCTCCTGCCTCCAGGTCGGCTTCGCGACCCCGAACCTGCTCATCCAGGAGCAGAGCCTCGGCATCCACTACAACACCGGCTCCGACCTCCTCGACTACCTCGTCGACCCCTCGGTCTTCCGCTACGAGGACGGACACGTGGCCCTGCCCACCGGCCCCGGCCTCGGCATCGAGGTCGACGCGAAGGCCGTGGAACGGGCCGCCGAGACCGGCCACCGCTGGCGCAACCCGGCCTGGCGCCGCGACGACGGCTCCCTCGCGGAGTGGTAGCACACGGAGTGGTAGCACACGGATGAAGGGCCGGACTCCGTCGAGGAGTCCGGCCCTTCGGCGCGGGTCGGGTCTACCGGTGGGCGAACCAGGCAGCCGCCGGAAGCAGCCTGCTGTCGTAGTCGAACAGGGCCTGGTTCTCCCAGGCGTTGCCCGACGACGGGTCCGTCGGGTCCCAGCCGTTGCCGGTCACCGCCGTCCAGGCCGGCTCCCAGTAGACGACGCCGAGACCGCGGCCGCTCGGGACGGCCTCCACCACGTTCATCACGTCACGCAGCCACGCCGACTGGCCCGCCGAGGACGCCGGGTAGCCGGAGATCAGCTCCGACGACAGGTCGATGATGTTCTCGTGCGCGTCCTTGCTGTCCAGCCGGAACGGGTACGCCGTCTCCGCGACCATCACCTTCTTGCCGTAACGGGCCGAGACGTCGTCGAGGTTGGCCTGGAGCGAGGACAGCGCCCCGTGCCAGTAGCCGTAGAAGGACAGCGCGATCACGTCGTAACTCACGCCCTGCGCCGTGGCGTTGTCGAACCACGTGCGGTACAGCGTGTTGTCGCCGCCGTTCGCCAGGTGCAGCGCGATCTGGGTCGAGGACGACACCGCCTTCGCCGCCGAGATGCCGGAGTTCAGCAGCCCCGCGAACTGCGTCCAGTTGCTCGTCGACCCCTCGGGCCACAGCATGCCGGTGTTGATCTCGTTGCCGATCTGCACCATGTCGGCCGTGGTGCCCTGCGCCTTCAGCGCGTTGAGGACGTCATAGGTGTGGTTGTACACGTCCGTCTTCAGCTGCGTGTACGAGTGCCCCGCCCACGCCGCCGGCTTGGTCTGGGCGCCCGGGTCGGCCCAGATGTCCGAGTAGTGGAAGTCCACCAGCAGCTTCATGCCCTGCGCCTTGATGCGCTGGGCGGTGGCGAGGACCTGGGCCTTGGTGTTGTAGCCGTCGGCCGGGTTCACCCACACCTTCAGCCGCCCGTAGTTGGCGCCCGCGCCCTTGAGGAGCGCGACCGGGTCGCCGGCCGTCCCCGAGGCGTTCTTGTACGTGGCGCCGAAGTCCTCGTTCTTCTTCAGGGCGGACAGGTCCACGCCCTTCACGCCGAGCCCGGTCGAGCCCGAGGTGAAGGTGAGGTCGTCCACGTTGAGCCAGTTGCCCGCGTTCGCGTCGGAGTTGATGCTGACGGTGCAGCCGCCGCCGACCACCTTGACCGAGGTCACGATCCGTATCCAGGAGCTGGTGGTCACCGGCAGGTCGGTGCGCTGCTCGGCGGACCCGCAGTTGCGCAGGGCGAGATACGCGGCGTTCTGGCCGCCGCCGGAACGCACCCAGGCGCTCAGCGTGTACGTGCCGTCGGTGAGCCCGCTGAGGTACTGGTACGTCTCGACCTTGTACGCGGACGACGACCAGTGCGAGAGGCGGTGGCCGCCGCTGCGGCCGCCGGCCTCGGTGAAGGAGGCGGCGTTCTGCCCGGCGGCGGAGTACGTCGACCAGCCGGACGGCGTCGCCGTGCCGGTGCCGTCGGCCTCGAAGCCGGTGTTGGTGAGCGTGCTCGCGGCCACGGCCTGCTGCGCGGGCAGCGGGGCGAGCAGCAGCCCCGCGCCGAGCGCGGTGGCGAGAGCGGCGGAACGAAGCCGGAAACGGCCTCTGGTGGTACGCATCGTCGAGTCCCTTCGACGGTGACGGACGGGGGAGTGGTGGTGCTCGGGGTGGCGCTGTTCCTCGGGGACGGGATCGGGGTGGTACGGCTCACCCGGGGGCGGCGCAGCGGGTGCGTGCCGCCCCCGGGGAGATCGGGGGCCGGCCCCGTGGCGGGGCCGGGAGGGGAGGGGCAGGGAGGGGAGGGGGCAGGGCCGCCGGGCGGACGGCCCTGAGCCGTCCGGCCGTCGGCCCTGCCCGTCAGCCGTCCAGCCGGACGACCCGGACGCCGCCCGCCGGGACGGTGAGCGTGCCGCGCACCGCGCCGTCGGCGAGCAGTTCCGTGCCCGGGCCGTCCAGCGGGACCTTCGCCTCCGCGTCCGTGTGGTTGAGGACGAAGACGTAGTGGCTGTGGGCGCCGGCGCGGCGGACGACCTCGACGTCGCGCGGGAGCGAGGGACGGCCCGGGAGGCCGGCGTCCTCCGCGGCCGCCGCCACGATCGCGTCCAGCGAGGCCGCGTCGAGGCGGGTGGACACGTACCAGGCGGTGCCGCGCCCGAGCCGGTGCCGGGTGACGGCGGGTCCGCCGGCGGCGGGGCCGTCCGCGTACGTCCAGACGGTCTCGGCGCCGCGCGGGCGGACGAACTCGGTCCACACGTCGCCGGTGAGCGCCGCGCCGCCGGGGCCGGAGAGGCCGACCCGCTGGTGGTCGAGGAGCGGCGACCACTCGTCGACGGTGAGCCCGAGGACGTCGCGCAGGGCGCCCGGGTAGGCGCCGGGGTGGACGGCGTCGTGCTCGTCGACGATCCCGGAGAAGTAGGAGACGACGAGCGTGCCGCCGTTCTCCACGTACTCCCGCAGGTTCTGCCCGGCGGCCTCCGTCATCAGGTACAGCGCGGGGACGACGACCAGCGGGTAGGCGGACAGGTCGGCCTCGGGGTGCGCGAAGTCCACCGTGAGGTGCCGGTCGTAGAGGGTCTCGTAGAAGCTGTCGGCGCGCTCGCGGGCGTCGTGCGCCTCGTTCGGCCGCCACTCCAGCTTCTGTGCCCACCAGGACTGCCAGTCCCACAGCACGGCCACGTCCGGGACGGTCCGGCTGCCGCGGAGCTCCTCCAGGGCGCCGAGCCCGGCGCCGAGCTCGACGACCTCGCGCCAGATCCGGGTGTCGGTGCCGCCGTGCGGGACCATCGAGGAGTGGAACTTCTCGGCGCCGCGCCGGGACTGCCGCCACTGGAAGAACATGGCGCCCTCGGAGCCGCGGGCGACGTGGGCGAGGGAGTTGCGGGCCATCTCCCCGGGCCGCTTCGCCGGGTTGCGCGGCTGCCAGTTCACGCCCGAGGTGGAGTGCTCCAGGAGCAGCCAGGGCGCGCCGCCGGCGACGGAGCGGGTGAGGTCGGCGGCCATCGCGAGGTTGACGTGGGTGCGGCGGCCGTCGGTGATCAGGTAGTGGTCGTTGGTGACGAGGTCGACCTCGCGGCCCCAGGCCCAGTAGTCGATCGAGTCGCACTGGCTGAGCGCGGTCATGAAGTTGGTGGTGACCGGGACGCCCGGGGACAGCTCGTGGAGGATGTCCCGCTCCGCGCGGAAGTTCTCGCGGATGGTGGCGTCGGCGAAGCGCCGGTAGTCCAGCTGCTGGGCCGGATTGCCGACGGTCGGGGTGGTGCGGGGCGGCAGGATCTCCTCGTACGTGCCGTACCGCTGCCCCCAGAAGGCGGTGCCCCAGGCCTCGTTCACGGCCTCGACGGAGCCGTACGCGCTGTCCAGCCACCGGCGGAAGTGCGCGGCGCAGCTGTCGCAGTAGCAGGCGCTGACGGGGACGCCGTACTCGTTGTGGACGTGCCAGAGCGCGAGCGCCGGGTGGCCGGCGTAGCGGCGGGCCAGCTCGGTGGTGATCCGGGCGGCGGCCTCCCGGTAGGCGGGGGAGCTGTGGCAGATCGCCCCGCGCGAGCCGTACGTGAGGCGGACGCCGTCGGGGGTGACCGGCAGCGCCTCGGGGTGGGCGCGGTAGAACCAGGCGGGCGGGGCGACCGTCGGGGTGCCGAGGTCGACGCGGACGCCGTGGGCGTGCAGCAGGTCGAGGACCCGGTCGAGCCAGCCGAAGTCGTACCGGCCGGGCTCGGGCTCCAGGAGCGCCCAGGAGAAGATCCCGACGCTCACCATGGTGACGCCGGCCTCCTGCATCAGCCGCACGTCCTCCTGCCAGACGCTTTCCGGCCATTGTTCGGGGTTGTAGTCCCCGCCGAACGCGAGCCGGGTCAGGCCCTTGGGGGTCGTGGCAGACATGAGTCTCTCCTGAGCACCTGTGAAACGGAAGGGGATGTTCGATCGCCGTAGCTGTGAACGTACACACATCAGATTTCGAAGTGGCAACGCAACATAACCGCACAGGAACAACCATTGACAAGTGTCCGGAACGTTTCTCTACTGTGAACGCTCACAGATGCATGGTCGGCCTCTCCGTCCGATGGAGAGGCCCCTTTCGGTCAGGGAGAATCACCCATGCCCCAGCTCACGCGCCGCAGCCTCGCCGCCGCCACCGCCGTGCTCCTCGGCGCCACCGCGCTCACCGCCTGTGGATCCGACTCCGGCGACGGGACGGGCGCCGCGTCCGGCCCCGTCAAGCTCACCTACTGGGCCTGGGCGCCCGGCATGGACAAGGTCGCCGCCCTCTGGAACGCCAAGCACCCCGACATCCAGGTCACGGTGCAGAAGCAGGCCTCCGGCGACGACCTCGTCACCAAGATCATCACCGCGGCCAAGGCCCGCAAGGGGCCGGACCTGGTCCAGGCCGAGTACCAGGCCCTCCCCACCCTCGTCACCAACGACGCCCTCGCCGACATAGGCAGCGAGGTCCAGGGCGTCGAGAAGAAGTTCGCCCCCGGCGTCTGGCAGCAGACCACCCTCGGCGGCGACGCGGTCTACGCCCTCCCGCAGGACTCCGGCCCGCTGATGTTCTTCTACCGCGAGGACCTCTTCAAGGAGTACGGCCTCACCGTCCCCACCACCTGGGACGCCTTCGCCGAGACCGCCCGCGCGCTGAAGAAGAAGGCCCCCAAGAAGTCCCTCACCACCTTCTCCGCCAACGACGCCGGCCTCTTCGCCGGCCTCTCCCAGCAGGCCGGCGCCAAGTGGTGGACCTTCGAGGGCGACACCTGGAAGGTCGGCATCGACGACGCCGCCACCAAGAAGGTCACCGACTTCTGGGGCGGCCTGGTCGCCGAGGGCGCCATCGACAACCAGCCCATGTACACCCCCGCCTGGAACAAGGCCCTCGACACCGGCGAGCAGATCGCCTGGGTCTCCGCCGTCTGGGCCCCCGGCACCCTCACCACCGCCGCCCCCGCCACCAAGGGCAAGTGGGCCATGGCCCCCCTCCCGCAGTGGAGCGAGGGCGAGAACGCCACCGGCAGCTGGGGCGGTTCCTCCACCGGCGTCACCAGCCACTCCGCGCACAAGGAGGCCGCCGCCCAGTTCGCCGTCTGGCTGAACACCGACCCCGAGGCGCTCGCCGCCCTCGTCAAGGAGAGCGGCATCTACCCGGCCGCCACCGCCGCCCAGACCAGCGGCGCCCTCGCCAAGGCCCCCGACTACTTCGCCAACCAGCCCGACTTCTACACGAAGGCCGCCGAGATCGCGAAGACCACCGCCCCCGCCGCCTGGGGCCCCAACGTGAACGTCGCCTACACCGCCTTCAAGGACGAGTTCGGCAAGGCCGCCAAGGCCAAGACGGCCGCCGCCTTCGACAAGGCCCTCACCACCGTCCGCGACACCACGGTCGACGACCTCGACAAGCAGGGCTTCGAGGTCGCCAAGTGACGCAGCCCCCCAAGGGCGCGCGCCGGTCGTACGGGGTCAAGACGGCCCCGTACGGCTTTCTCCTGCCGGCCGCCGTCCTCTTCGCCCTCTTCTTCGCGCTGCCCATCGGCTACGCGGTCTGGCTCAGCTTCCACAAGGTCGAGATCAAGGGTCTCGGCCTCGGCAAGGGCGCCAGGTCCGAGGTCTGGGCCGGCCTGGAGAACTACGCCTCCGCCCTCACCGACTCCGAGTTCCTCGCGAGCGCCCTGCGCGTCCTCGGCTACGGCGCCATCGTCGTCCCCGTCATGCTCGGCCTCGCCCTCCTCTTCGCGCTCCTGCTCGACTCCGAGCGCGTCCGGGGCCGCTCCTTCGCCCGGCTCGCGATCTTCCTCCCGTACGCCGTCCCCGGCGTCATCGCCGCCGTCCTCTGGGGCTTCCTCTACCTCCCCGCCGTCAGCCCCTTCCACTACCTCCTGGAGAAGGCCGGCCTCCCGCAGCCCGACCTCATGGACGGCGGCCCGCTCTACCTCGCGATGTCCAACATCGCCGTCTGGGGCGGCACCGGCTTCAACATGATCGTCATCTACACCGCGCTGCGCGCCCTGCCCGCCGAGGTGTACGAGGCCGCCAAGCTCGACGGCTGCTCCGAGCTCCAGATCGCGCTCCGCATCAAGATCCCGATGGTGGCGCCGTCCCTGGTCCTCACCTTCTTCTTCTCCATCATCGCCACCCTCCAGGTCTTCAACGAGCCGATGACGCTCAAGCCGCTCACCAACGGCATCCCCTCCACCTGGAGCCCCCTGATGAAGGTCTACAACGACGCGTTCACCGGCGGGAACATCCACGCGGCCTCCGCCACGGCCGTCGTCCTCGCCCTCGTCACCTTCGCGTTCTCCTTCGCCCTCCTCAGGATCTCCAACCGCCGCACCACACAAGGAGCCAGCCGATGACCGGGCTCGCCTCCCCGACGCTCCGCAAGGCGCCCCCCGCGCCCGGCACCACCCCCGGCGTCCCGCAGGGGCCCCCGCGGCCCCGCCGCACCGCCCTGCTGCCCACCGCCGCCCTCGTCCTCGGCGCCCTCTACTGCCTGCTCCCCGTCGCCTGGGTCGTCGTCGCCGCCACCAAGGCCGACGACGAACTCTTCTCCACCTTCACCTTCCTCCCCGGCAGCGGCTTCGCCGACAACCTCGGCGAACTCACCTCCTACCGCGACGGCATCTACTGGAAGTGGATGGGCAACTCCGTCCTCTACGCCGGCCTCGGCGCCCTCCTGTCGACCGTCGTCTCCGCCTTCGCCGGCTACGCCCTCGCCGTGTACCGCTTCCGCGGCCGCGAGCTCTTCTTCAACGTCATGCTCACCGGCGTCCTCATGCCCCCGGTCATCCTCGCCATCCCGCAGTACCTGCTCATGGCCGAGGCCGACCTCACCGACAGCTACGTCTCCGTGCTGCTGCCGCTGATCCTCTCCCCGTACGGCGTCTACCTCGGCCGCATCTACGCCGAGGCCGCCGTCCCGATGGAGCTCGTCGAGGCCGGCCGCGTCGACGGCGCCGGCGAATGGCGGATCTTCAGCCGGATCGCCGTACCGATGCTCGCCCCCGGCCTGGTGACGATCTTCCTCTTCCAGTTCGTCGCCATCTGGAACAACTTCCTGCTGCCGTTCATCATGCTCGGCGACGACGAGAAGTTCCCCATGACCGTCGGCCTCTTCACCCTCCTCAAGCAGGGCGCCAGCCAGCCCGCCCTCTACACCCTCGTCATCACCGGCGCGCTGCTCGCCGTCGTCCCCCTGATCGCCCTCTTCCTCGTCATCCAGCGGTTCTGGAGCCTCGACCTGCTGTCCGGCGCCGTAAAGTCCTGAGCACAGGGGATCGAGGGGAAACACACAGCATGAGCACAGCAGCGAGCAGGCGCCGTCCCGCGACCATCCACGACGTGGCCCGCGAGGCCGGAGTCTCGCGCGGCACCGTCTCCCGCGTCCTCAACGGCGGCCACTACGTCAGCCCCGCGGCCAAGGCGGCCGTCGACGCCGCGATCCGCAGAACGGGGTACGTCGTCAACCGGCACGCCCGCTCGCTGATCACCGGCAAGTCCGACTCCGTCGCCTTCCTCCTCACCGAGCCGCAGGAGCGCTTCTTCGAGGACCCCAACTTCAACGTCCTCCTGCGCGCCTGCACCCAGGCCCTCGCCGACCGCGACATCCCCCTGATCCTGATGATCGCGGGCACCGAGGACGAACGCCGCCGCAACCTCCGCTACATCGAGGCCGGCCACGTCGACGGCGTCCTCCTGGTCTCCAGCCACTCCGGCGACCCCGTCGTGGCCCGGCTCCACGAGGCCGGCGTCCCCGTCGTCGCCTGCGGCAAACCGCTCGGCCAGACCACCCGCGTCGGGTACGTCGCCGCCGACGACCGCGACGGCGCCCGCGAGATGGTCCGCCACCTGTACGCCACCGGGCGCCGCCGCATCGCCACCGTCACCGGCCCGCTCGACACCCCCGGCGGCGTCGAACGGCTCGCCGGCTACCGCGAGACCCTCGCCGACCGCGGACTCCCCGTCGACGAGGACCTGATCGTCACCGGCGACTACAGCCGCGCCAGCGGCGCCGAAGGGGCCCGCGCCCTCCTGGAGCGGGCACCCGACGTCGACGCGGTCTTCGTCGCCTCCGACCTGATGGCCCAGGGCGTCCTCGACGCCCTCGCCCGCGCCGGCAAGCGGGTCCCCGAGGACATCGCCGTCGGCGGCTTCGACGACTCCCCGGCCGCGCTGGGCTCCCAGCCGCCGCTGACCACCATCCGGCAGCCCTGGGACCGGATCAGCGCCGAGATGGTCCGCACCCTCCTCGCCCGGATAGCGGGCGAGGACCCGGCGACCGTCATCCTCCCCACGGAACTGGTGATCCGCGAGTCCGCCTGATCACCCCGCCGTGCGCCGCGCGCCCCGGACCAGGACGACCTCCAGGGTCCGGGGCCCGTGCACGCCTTCGACCCGGTCCAGCTCGATGTCGCTCGTCGCCGACGGCCCCGAGATCCAGGTCAGCGGCCGCCGCAGGTCGAGCCTGGGCAGCGCCTCCGGCACGGAGGCGACGACCTGCTCCTCACGGACCACGCACACGTGCAGGTCCGGTACGAGGGTGAGGGCCCGCCGCCCCTGCCCAAGACCGCCGTCGAGGACGATCGTCCCCGTCTCGGCGACCGCGAGCGCGCACCCCGTCACCACGGCGTCGACCGCGTCCAGGGCCGCCGGGGTCAGCCCGTCGTCCGGTACGGGCTCCGCCGTCGCGGCGGCCGCCCACTCCGCGGGCAGCCCCGGCGGCACGGCGACACTCCGTGCCCCGCGCTCCCGGAGCAGCCGCGCGATCAGCGCGGGCAGCCCGGCCTCGTCGGTGCGGTGCACGTGGGCCCGGTAGTCGGCGAGGTTCTCGTGCAGCAGGTCGAGCACCGCGTCCGGGTCGTCCGGGGTGTGGCGGGCGAGGTACGTACGGGGCACCTCCGGCGCCTCGGGGGCGTCCGCGACGGCGGACCGGATCCGGGCGAGGATCCGCTCGCGGGAGTTCTGGCTCATGGGCGGTCTCCTGTGGGCTTGTCCGCGGACTCGCCGGCGGGTTCGTCCGCGGGCACTCCCGCGCGGTTCTTCCTCCACCAGTCCCGGAAGGGTTCGGCGGGCAGCTGGGGCAGGTCCCGGTGGTCCGTCCACTGGCGGGCGCCCGGCCCGGGCAGCTTCCTGGGGTGCAGCTTCCGCGTCCGCGACGCGACGCGCTCACCGGCCGCGAGGACACCGGGATGGTCGAGGACCCACCCGGCGGCCTTCATCGCCGCCTTCTCAAGGCGGTGTCCCTTCCCGCCCCGGTCGGCGACCTTCTCCCGCAGGTGCACCAGCACCTCCGGGATGTCGATGGCGACCGGGCACACCTCGTAGCAGGCCCCGCACAGCGAGGAGGCGTACGGCAGGGAGGCGTCGACCTCGCTGCCGGTGCCGCGCAGCTGCGGGGTGAGGATCGCGCCGATCGGGCCCGGGTAGACCGAGCCGTACGCGTGCCCGCCCGCCCGCTCGTACACCGGGCACACGTTCAGGCAGGCCGAGCAGCGGATGCAGCGCAGCGCCTGCCGGCCGACCTCGTCGGCGAGGGCGTCGGTGCGGCCGTTGTCGAGCAGCACCAGATGGAAGGTCCGCGGCCCGTCGGCGTCCGCCGTCCCCGTCCACATGCTCGTGTACGGGTTCATCCGCTCGGCCGTCGAGGAGCGGGGCAGCGTCTGGAGGAAGACCTCCAGGTCCCGCCACTCCGGCACCACCTTCTCCACACCCACCACGGAGATCAGCGTCTCGGGGAGGGTCAGGCACATCCGGCCGTTGCCCTCCGACTCCACGACGACGAGCGTGCCGGTCTCGGCGACCATGAAGTTCGCCCCGGAGATCCCGACCTTCGCCCGCAGGAACTTCTCCCGCAGGTGCAGCCGGGCCGCCTCCGCCAGCTCGGCGGGGGAGTCGGACAGCCCCTCCGGCGCCGGGCGTCCCCAACGGCCCATCTCCGTACGGAAGATGTCGCGGATCTCGCCCCGGTTGCGATGGATGGCGGGGACCAGGATGTGCGAGGGCCGGTCCTCGCCGAGCTGCACGATCAGCTCGGCCAGGTCGGTCTCGTAGGCGCGGATCCCCTCCGCCTCCAGGGCCTCGTTGAGGCCGATCTCCTGCGTGGCCATCGACTTGACCTTGACGACCTCCGTCTCGCCGGTCGCCTTCACGAGGTCCGCGACGATCCGGTTCGCCTCGGCCGCGTCCGACGCCCAGTGCACCGTCCCGCCCGCCGCCGTCACCGCCTGCTCCAACTGGAGCAGATACGTGTCGAGGTGACGGAGCGTCCGGTCCTTGATCCGCTTCCCGGCCTCCCGCAGCTCGGCCCAGTCGGCCAGCTCCGCGACCGCCCGCGCCCGCTTGTCGCGGATCGTGTGCGTGGCGTGCCGCAGATTGCCCCGCAGCCGCTCGTCCCGCACCGCCTCCCGCGCGGCCTCGGGGAAGGGGGGCATCCCCATGAAGACTCCGCTCACCGCCAGGGCTCCTCTTCCGTGCTCGCCAGGATCTCCGCCAGGTGCACCGCCCGCAGCGGCGCCCCCTGCCGGCTCAGCATGCCGCCGACGTGCAGCAGGCACGAGTTGTCCGCGCCGCACAGCACTCCGGCACCGGTCGACACCGCGTTCGCCACCTTGTCCGCGCCCATCGCCGCCGACACGTCCGGGTTCTTCACCGCGAAGGTGCCGCCGAAGCCGCAGCACTCCTCCGCCCCCGGCAGCTCCACCAGCTCCAGGCCCTTCACCGCCTCCAGGAGCCGGCGCGGCCGGTCGCCCAGGCCCAGCATCCGCAGGCCGTGACACGACGGGTGGTACGTGACCTTGTGCGGGAACCACGCGCCGACGTCGGTCACGCCCAGCACGTCGACGAGGAACTCCGTCAGCTCGTACGTGCGCGGCCCGAGCGCCGCCGCCTCCGGACCGAACGCCGGGTAGTGGTGGCGGACCATCGCCGCGCACGAACCCGACGGGACGACCACGTGGTCGTACCCCTCGAAGGCGCCGACCGTGCGCCGCACCAGCGGCCCGGTCTCCCGCCGGTAGCCGGTGTTGAACTGCGGCTGCCCGCAGCAGGTCTGCGCCGCCGGGAAGTCCACGTCCACGCCCAGCCGTTCGAGCAGCCGGACCGTGGCCACGCCCGTCGACGGGAAGACGGCGTCGTTGACACAGGTGACGAAGAGGGCGACGCGCATCAGCAGTTCCTCGGGGACGGTTCGAAGCGGGCGGCGGCCCGGTCCCAGGCGGAACCGTCGCCCTGCGGCTCGTAGTGTCGCAGGGGCTGGGTCCCGGCGACCAGGCGACGCACGGACGCCAGGTCCCCGACGAGACCCGCGGCCCGCGCCTGCACCAGCACGTTCCCCAGCGCCGTGGCCTCCACCGGGCCCGCCGTCACCGGCAGCCCCGACGCGTCCGCCGTCCACTGGCACAGCAGCGGGTTCCGCGCGCCGCCGCCCACCAGATGGATCCGGCGGAGCTCCCGCCCCGACAGCCCGGCGGCCTCGCGCAGCGTGCGCCGGTGTGCCACGGCCAGCGACTCCAGGACGCACCGCAGCACCGTCGCCGGGGACTCCGGCACCGGCTGCCCGGTGCGCCGGCAGTACGCCGCGATCCGCCCCGGCATGTCCCCGGGCGCCAGGAACTCCGGCGCGTCCGGATCGACCAGCGACCGGAACGGCCGCTCCTGCGCGGCCCGTTCGAGCAGGACCGGCAGGTCCACCACGTGTCCCCGCCCCTCCCAGGTCCGGCGGCACTCCTCCCACAGCCACAGCCCCATCACGTTCCGCAGGAACCGCACGGTGCCGTCGACACCCCGCTCGTTGGTGAAGTTCGCCGCCCGTGCGTCCTCCGTCAGTACGGGGCCCGGCAGTTCGAGCCCGGCGAGCGACCACGTACCGCACGAGACGAACGCGACGGCGCCGGCACCTGCACCGGCCCCGGACTCGGTGGCGGGGACGGCCACGACCGCCGACGCCGTGTCGTGCGAGGCGACCGCCGTCACCGGCGTCCCCGCCGGAAGCCCGGTGTACTCCGTCACGTACGGCAGCAGCGTCCCCGCCGGATCGCCGGGCGCCCGCAGCGCCGGCAGCAACCCCGGATCGATCCCGAGCCGGTCGAGCAGCGCCCCGGCCCACGTGCCGGCCCCGACGTCGAACAGCCCGGTCGTCGACGCGTTCGTCTCCTCCGCCCCGACCGACCCCGTCAGCCAGTACGTGAACAGGTCCGGCATCAGCAACAGGGTCCGCGCCGCGGCGAGTTGAGCCGAACCGGCGGCAGCGGCCAGCTGGAAGACCGTGTTGAACGGCAGGTGCTGGAGGCCGGTCGTACGGTACAGCTCCGCCGCGCCCCCGACCCGCTCCCACACCCCTTCCGCCACCCCGTCCGTCCGCGCGTCCCGGTAGTGGAAGGGTGCGCCGAGCAGCGCCCCGTCGGCGTCGAGCAGCCCGTGGTCGACCGCCCAGGTGTCCACCCCGACGGAGTCCACCGGCCCCGAACGGGCCGCCGTCCGCAGCCCGTCCAGGACCCCCTGGAACAGGCCGAGCGCGTCCCAGCGCAACCCGTCCGGCAGCCGGACCGGCACATTGGGGAAACGGTGCGCCTCGGTCAGTTCCAGGACGCCGGGACCGACCCGGCCGACCATGACCCGCCCGCTGGTGGCCCCGAGATCGGCCGCAGCGAAGGACCCGGTGCGCCCGCTGGACGAAGGAAGACCGCTCATCGAACGAAGACCGCTCATCGCAGGAAGGCCGCGGCGACGCCCGCGTCGACGGGCACGTGCAGACCGGTCGTGTGGGTGAGGTCCCCGCCGGTGAGCGCGAAGACGGCGTTCGCCACGTGCTCCGGCAGCACCTCCCGCTTCAGCAGCGTCCGCTGGGCGTAGAACTCGCCGAGCTTCTCCTCCTCGATGCCGTACGTCGCCGCCCGCCGCGCCCCCCAGCCCCCGGCGAAGATCCCCGAACCGCGCACCACCCCGTCCGGGTTCACGCCGTTCACCCGGATCCCGTGCTCGCCCAGCTCGGCGGCGAGCAGCCGGACCTGATGGGCCTGGTCGGCCTTGGTCGCCGAGTAGGCGATGTTGTTCGGGCCGGCGAAGACCGCGTTCTTCGACGCGATGTAGACGATGTCACCGCCGAGCCCCTGGGCGGTCATCACCCGGGCCGCCTCGCGGGAGACCAGGAAGGAGCCACGGGCCATGATGGAGTGCTGGAGGTCCCAGTCCTCCGCCGTGGTCTCCAGGAGCGGCTTGGAGATCGAGATCCCGGCGTTGTTGACCACCAGGTCGACCCCGCCGAACGCCAGCAGCGCCTCCCGGAAGGCGGCTTCGATCGCGGTCTCGTCCGTCACGTCCACCGTCACGGCCACCGCCCGGTCGGGCCCGCCGAGTCCGGCCGCGACCTCCGCCGCGCTCCCGGCGTTCACGTCCGCCACGACCACGCACGCGCCCTCGGCCGCGAGCCGCGCCGCGATCGCCCGCCCGATGCCGCTGCCCGCGCCGGTCACCAGCGCCACCCGGGTCGCCAGCGGCTTGGGCCTCGGCATCCGCCGCAGCTTCGCCTCCTCCAGCTCCCAGTACTCGATGCGGAACTTCTCAGCCTCCTCGATCGGGGAGTAGGCCGACACCGCTTCGGCGCCGCGCATCACGTTGATCGCGTTCACGTAGAACTCGCCCGCCACGCGGGCCGTCTGCTTGTCCTTGCCGAAGGAGAACATCCCGACCCCGGGCACGAGCACGATCGCCGGGTCGGCGCCCCGCATCGGCGGCGAGTCCGGCAGCGCGTGCCGGCGGTAGTAGGCCGCGTACTCCTCGCGGTAGGCGGCGTGCAGCTCCCGCAGCCTGGCCACCGTCTCGTCGAGGGGCGCGGCGGGCGGCAGGTCGAGGACGAGCGGCCGCACCTTGGTGCGCAGGAAGTGGTCGGGGCAGGAGGTGCCCAGGGCGGCCAGGCGCGGGTGCTCGGAGCGGGACACGAAGTCGAGGACGGTCGCGGAGTCGGTGAAGTGGCCGACCTGCGGCCGGTCCTGGGAGGCGAGGGCGCGGACGTACGGGGCGAGCGCGGCGGCCCGCTCCCGGCGCAGCCGCTCCGGCAGCGGCTCGTACCCGTCGACGACCGGCCCGAAGGGCTCGGGGCGGCCCCGCTCGGCGAGGAAGGCCTCGGCGGTGCGGACGAGGTGCAGCGCGTTGCGCTCGCACTCCTCGGAGGTGGCGCCCCAGGCGGTGATGCCGTGCCCGCCGAGGACGCAGCCGATCGCCTCCGGGTGGGCGTCCCGGACGGCGGCGATGTCGAGCCCGAGCTGGAAGCCGGGCCGCCGCCACGGCACCCAGGCCACGGTGGGGCCGAAGCACTCCGCCGTCAGCTTCTCGCCGTCGGCGGCGCAGGCCAGCGCGATGCCCGCGTCGGGGTGCAGGTGGTCGACGTGCGGCGCGTCGACCAGGCCGTGCATGGCGGTGTCGATGGAGGGGGCCGCGCCGCCCTTCCCGTACAGGCAGTGGTCGAAGGCGGCGACCATCTCGTCCTCGCGCTCCACGCCCGGGTAGACGGAGGCGAGGGCGCGCAGCCGGTCGAGCCGGAGGACGGCGAGCCCGTCCTCGGTGAGGGTGCCGAGGTCGCCCCCGGAGCCCTTCACCCACATCAGCTCCACGTCCCCGCCGGTGACCGGGTCGGGGGCGGAGCCCTTCGCGGAGGCGTTGCCGCCCGCGTAGTTGGTGACGGTCGGGTCGGAGCCGAGGCGGTGGGCGCGGGCGAGGAGGGCGGCGACCTCGGGGTGGGTGCCGGAAGTCATGACGGTCTTCTTTCCTGAAGTCCTGGAAGGGGAGGTGTGGGGGAGGGGAGGAGGGGGCTAGGCGCCCCAGCCGGCCTGGGCGCCGCCGACGCGCTCGGCGGCGACGCGCTCCAGGCGTCCGGAGCGGAGGGTCGCGGCCACCGGGTCGGGGTCGAGGCCCTGCTCCTCGCGGAGTTCGCGGAGCAGCGGGCGTACGTCGGTGTTGTAGGCGTCCATCAGGACGGCGTTGGCGGCGAGCACGTCACCGGCGGCCTGGGCGGCGGAGAGCGCGTCGGCGTCGACGAGGAGGGCCTTCGCGGTGGCCTCCTGGACGTTCATCACGGAGCGGATGACGGCCGGGACCTTCGCCTCGATGTTGTGGCACTGGTCGAGCATGAAGGCGACGTTCGTGGCCGCGTCCAGTCCGCCGTTCCTGACGACCTCGTGCATGATCCGGAAGAGCTGGAAGGGGTCGGCGGAGCCGACCATGAGGTCGTCGTCGGCGTAGAAGCGGGAGTTGAAGTCGAAGCCGCCGAGCTTCCCCTCCCGCAGGAGGAACGCGACGATGAACTCGATGTTGGTGCCGGGTGCGTGGTGTCCGGTGTCCACGACGACCCGCGCCTTCGGGCCGAGCGTGAGGCAGTGGGCGTAGGCGGTGCCCCAGTCCGGGACGTCGGTGGTGTAGAAGGCCGGCTCGAAGAACTTGTACTCCAGGAGCAGCCGTTGCTCGTCGCCGAGTCGCGCGTACACCTCGGCGAGGCACTCGGCGAGCCGGTCCTGGCGGGCGGTGATGTCGTCCTGGCCGGGGTAGTTGGTGCCGTCGGCGAACCACAGCTTCAGGTCCGTCGACCCGGTGGCGTCCATGATGTCGACGCACTCCAGGAGGTGGCCGACCGCCTTGCGGCGCACCTTCGGGTCCGGGTGGCAGACGCTGCCGAGGCGGTAGTCGTCCTCCTGGAAGGTGTTGGAGTTGATGGCACCCAGCTCCAGGCCGCGCTCCTTCGCGTACGCGCCGAGGGCGGCGTAGTCGTCGACCCGGTCCCACGGGATGTGCAGGGAGACCTTCGGGGCGACGCCGGTGCGGGCGTGCACCTCGGCGGCGTCGTCGAGCTTCTCGTACGGGTCCCGGGGCACGCCGGGCTGTGCGAACACCTTGAAGCGGGTGCCGGAGTTCCCGTAGCCCCAGGAGGGGGTCTCGATCCGCTGGGCGGCGAGGGAGGCCTTCACGGCGGCGATGTCGGGCATGTCCACCTCGGTGTGTTCAGTCGAGTTCAATGAATCGATTCAGTCGCCTGGGAAACTAGCCTGCACCCAAGGTGTCGTCAAGGTTCTTGACCGCGGAGGCGACGGGGATCTAGCGTCCGGGAGCGAGGATTCTGAAACATTTCAAGCCGAGAAGCCATGGAGGCGTCGTGCAGAGGGTCTGCTTCCTGCTGAAGGTCCGCGCCGGGCGGACGGAGGAGTACCGGGCGCGCCATGCCGAGGTCTGGCAGGAGATGCGCGAGGCGCTCGCGGCCTCCGGCTGGCACAACTACTCGCTCTTCCTCCGCGAGGACGGCCTCCTCGTCGGCTACCTGGAGACCGAGGACTTCGAGCGGGCGAAGGCCGCGATGGAGGCCACCGAGGTGAACGCCCGCTGGCAGGCCGAGATGGGCGGCTTCTTCGAGGAGCTCGACGGCCGGCGCCCGGACGAGGCGATGCGCCCCCTGACCGAGGTCTTCCACCTCGCGTGAGCGGAGCCGCATAGGATGCGACAGGTGGCGGCGACCCCGCACGGACGGGGCGGAACGGGCAGGACGGACGACCAGGTGGCACGCAGGTGGAACGGGTGACGGGCCCCGCGCACGACGCCGGGAAGACCGGGGACGGCCGACCGGCCGGCAGACGGACGACGACGGCCCGGACGGCGGCCGGCGAGCCGACCACGGGGCAGCCCCCCGCAGACCGGCCGACCACCGGGATGCCCCCCGCCGGGCAGGCGCCGGTCGGGCAGGCAGCCCCCGGTCGGGCGCCCGCCGGGCAGGCGCCCATCGGCCAGGCCGCCCCCAGCCAGGCGCCCGCCGGGCAGGCGCCCGCCAGGCAGTCGGCCCCCGGGCGGAACCCCGCCGCGCACACCCCCACCACGCCCCCGGCCGCCGGTCGGATCGTCGGCATCAAGGATGTGGCGCGGGAGGCCGGGGTCTCCGTCGGGACGGTGTCCAATGTGATCAACCAGCCGGACCGGGTCTCCCCGTCCACCCTGGAGCACGTCCGCCGGGTGATCGACCGGCTCGGTTACGTCCGCAGCGAGTCGGCCCGCCAGCTCCGGGCGGGCCGCAGCAGGATCATGGCGCTGCTCGTCCTCGACATGGGCAACCCCTTCTTCGTCGACATCGCGCGCGGCGCGGAACGCACCGCCCGCGCCGCCGGGCTCGGCGTCATGGTCTGCAACAGCGACCAGAACCCGGCCGACGAGGCCGACTACCTCTCCCTCTTCGCCGAACAGCGGGTCCGCGGCGTCCTCGTCACCCCCGCCGACGCGGGCGGCGGGAACCTCCGCGACTTCGGCCGCCACGGCATCCCGTACGTCCTCGTCGACCGGGTCGGCGGGGACGCCGGCGGCTGCTCGGTCTCCGTCGACGACGTCGTCGGCGGCTCGCTCGCGATCCGCCACCTCGTCGCCACCGGTCACCGCACCTTCGCGTACGTCAGCGGCCCCGCCCACCTCCAGCAGGTGCGGGACCGCCGCGAGGGCGCGCTGCTCGCCCTGGCCGAGGCCGGTCTGCCCGCGACCGCGCTCCGGGAGCTCCCGGCGGAGCGGCTCGACGTGGCCTCGGGCCGCGACGCCGGTTCCCGGGTCCTCGGCCTCGCCGACCGCCCCACCGCCGTCTTCTGCGCCAACGACCTGCTCGCGCTCGGCGTCCTCCAGGCGCTGTACGCGGCCGGCGTGCGGGTCCCGGAGGACATGGCGATCGTCGGCTACGACGACATCGAGTTCGCGGCGGCCGCGACCGTGCCGCTCACCTCCGTGCGCCAGCCGGCCCTGACCCTGGGGGCCCGGGCCGCCGAACTGCTCCTGGAGGAGACCGGCGAGGCGGCGGCCGGCCACCGGCACCAGCAGGTGGTGCTCCAGCCGGAGCTGGTCGTCCGCCGCTCCACCCTCACCACCCGCTGACGCCGCCCCGGGGGCGCGGGCTCAGCGCCGTACGCCGAGCAGGTGCTCCAGGGCGAGCTGGTCGAGGCGCTCGAAGGCCATCGAGCGCGCGGCGGCCGCGTCGACGTCGAAGGTCTCGTAGGCGGTCGGATCGGCCAGCAGCTCCGCGAGGCCCTCGGGCGCGGTCGGCACGGCGAGCTCCGGCAGCCGGGAGGCGGCGAGCGCCTCCCGCACCTCGGCGTCGGCGCGGAAGGCGGCGGCCCGCTCCTTGAGGATCAGGTAGTTGCGCATGCAGTTCTTCGCCGATTCCCAGACGCCGTCGAAGCCGTCGGTGCGGACCGGCTTGAAGTCGAAGTGGCGCGGCCCGGTGTAACCGGCGGATTCGAGCAGGTCGACCAGCCAGAACGCCTGCCGCAGGTCGCCGGCGCCGAAGCGGAAGTCCTGGTCGTACTTGATGCCGGACTGGCCGTTGAGGTCGATGTGGAAGAGCTTGCCCGCCCACAGCGCCTGCGCGATCCCGTGCGGGAAGTTGAGCCCGGCCATCTGCTCGTGCCCCGTCTCCGGGTTCACGCCCACGAGTTCGGGCCGCTCGAGGCGCTCGATGAAGGCGAGCGCGTGCCCGATCGTGGGCAGCAGGATGTCGCCGCGCGGCTCGTTCGGCTTGGGCTCGATCGCGAACCGCAGGTCGTACCCCTGCTCGGTGACGTACTGGCCGAGCAGGTCGAAGGCCTCCTTCATCCGGTCCAGGGCCACCCGCACGTCCTTCGCCGCGCCCGACTCCGCGCCCTCGCGCCCGCCCCAGGCGACGTAGGTGGTGGCGCCGAGCTCCACGGCCAGGTCGATGTTCCGGATCGTCTTGCGGAGCGCGTAACGGCGGACGTCCCGGTCGTTGGAGGTGAAGGCGCCGTCCTTGAAGACCGGGTGGGTGAAGAGGTTGGTGGTCGCCATGGGGACCTTGAGGCCGGTGCGGTCGAGGGCGTCCCGGAACCGCTTCACGACGGCCTCGCGCTCCGCCTCGGGCGCGCCGAACGGGATCAGGTCGTCGTCGTGGAACGTGACGCCGTACGCCCCGAGTGCGGCCAGCCGCTCGACCGACTCGACCGGGTCGAGCGCGGGCCGGGTGGCGTCGCCGAAGGGATCGCGGCCCTGCCAGCCGACGGTCCACAGGCCGAAGGTGAAACGGTCCTCGGGGGTGGGGGAGAAACGCTCGGGCATGGGCGGATCCTTCTCTGGCGGGCCGCTGCCTCGCTGCTGACGAGCTGCGGGCGGATGCTGGCGGCCGGATTTGTTTTCTGAGATAACTAATATGCCACGGGCGCCTGGGAACGCCAGACCGCAGGGCCATGGAGACGAGAAGAAGAGAGAGAAGAGGTGAGGGCATGCCGCCCGTGAACCGCTCGGCCGCGAGCGCCTCGGCCGCGAGGGGCTCGGCCGCGACCGGCTCGATCGTGATCGGCGTGGACAGCTCCACACAGTCCACCAAGGCCGTCGCCGTCGACACCGCCACCGGCGAAGTGCTCGGCCTGGGCCGCGCCCCGCACACCGTCACCGGCACGAACGGCGCCCGCGAGAGCGACCCCGAGGAGTGGTGGACCGCCCTGGTCACCGCCGTCCGCGCGGCCGTACGCGAAGCGGGCGCCGCCCCCGCGCAGGTCACCGCCATCGCCGTGGCGGGACAGCAGCACGGCCTCGTCGCCCTCGGCGCGGGTCACCGCCCGCTGCGCCCCGCCCTCCTCTGGAACGACACCCGCTCCGCCCCCCAGGCGGCCGCCCTCACCGACGCCCTCGGCGGCCCGAAGCCCTGGCTGGACCGCACCGGCTCCGTCCCGGTCGCCTCCATGACCGCCGCCAAGTGGCAGTGGCTGCGTGAACACGAGCCCCACCACGCCGAGGCCACCACCGCCGTCCGCCTCCCGCACGACCTGCTCACCGAACGCCTCTCCGGCGAGGCCGTGACGGACCCCGGCGACGCCTCGGGCACCTGCTGGTACGCCCCCGCCGACGCCGCCTACGCCCCCGAACTCCTCGACCTCCTCGGCCTCACCCCCGCGCACCTGCCGACAGTGGCCCCCACCGGCGCCACCCGCGCGGGAACCCTCACGGCGGCGGCCGCCGAGGCCCTGGGCCTGCCCCGCACGGTCGCGGTCGCGGCCGGCACCGGCGACAACATGGCCGCCGCCGTCGGCCTCGGCCTCGGCGCCGCCGGCCTCCTCGACCACCCCGTCGTCAGCCTCGGCACCTCCGGCACCGTCTTCGCCGCCACCCGCGCCCGCCCCGCCGACCCCGCCCTCGCCGGCTTCGCCGCCACCGACGGCACGTACCTCCCCCTCGGCTGCACCCTCAACTGCACCCTCGCCGTCGACCGCTTCGCCACCCTCCTCGGCCTCGACCGCGAGGACGCCCTCCCCGGCGGCGAGACCGTCGTCCTCCCGTACCTCGACGGCGAACGCACCCCCGACCTCCCCGCCGCCTCCGGCCTCCTCACCGGCCTGCGCCACGCCACCGACCCCCGCGCCGTCCTCGGCGCCGCCTACGAAGGCGCCGCCTTCACCGTCCTGCGCGCCCTCGACGGCCTCCTCACCGCCTGCGGTCTCGACCCCACCGACCCCTCCGTCCGCACCCGCCCCCTCCGCCTCATCGGCGGCGGCGCCCGAGGCCGCACCTGGACCGACACCATCCGCCGCCTCTCCGGCCGCCCCCTCGTCCTCCCCACCGCCACCGAACTCGTCGCCCTGGGCGCCGCCGCCCTCGCCGCCGCCACGACCACCGGCGAGGACCCCGTGGCCATCGCCACGGCCTGGGGCACCGGCACGGGTGACACGCTGGATGCGATCCCCCGGGACACCGAGACGTGGGACCGGATCGAGGAGGTGCTGGCGGCAGCGAGGACGGGATTGCTGGCCTGACCGGATCCTGGATCCAAAATCCTGGATCCAGGCTCATGGATCCGAAATCTTGGATCCAACGTCTCGGATCCGATGTCCCGGATCCGAGATTTCGGATCCAGCATCTCGGATCCAAGGTCTTGGACCCGACCGCTCGCATCCGGGAGGTTGGATCCAGCCTCAACTGGCGCCCCTCCCCGCCCCGGCGTGACCATGGGACGGAAGGCAACGATCCGTTCGGGGGCCGCACGCCCTGGAGGCGCCGTGACAGACAGCAGGCCGTCCGTGGCGCGTTCGGGAGGGGCCGAGGTGTTGGTCGTCGGGGCGGGGCCGGTGGGGCTGACGGCTGCGCTGGAGTTGCGGCGGCAGGGGGTGGCGTGCCGGATCGTCGACCGGTTGCCGGAGCGGCTGCCGTATGCGAAGGCCGTCGGTGTCCAGCCGAGGACGCTGGAGGTCTGGGACCGGATGGGGATCGTGCGGGCCGTGCTGGAGGCGGCGGTGCCGATGCGGGGGCAGTACGTGTACGTCGACGGCGCCGAGCGCGGGCGTTTCGATCTGGTGCTGCCGCCGGAGGTGCCGTACGGCTTCGCCGCGCTGCCGCAGTACGAGACGGAGCGGCTGCTGGAGGAGGCGCTGGTCCGGCACGGCACCCGGATCGAACGCGGCACCGTCCTCGACGCGTTCGAGCAGGATCCGGACGGGGTCACCGCCCGGCTCACCGACGCGGCGGGGGTCGGGGAGGAGCTGCGGGTCGGGTACCTGGTCGGGTGCGACGGCGCGCACAGCACGGTCCGCAAGGGGCTCGGGCTCCCGTTCGAGGGCGGGGCGTTCCCGGAGGCGTACATGCTGGGCGACGTGGAGGTCGACTGGGACCTGCCCGAGGGGTACGGCCTGCGCTCGATGCTGCTCGACGACGCCGGGGCCGTCGCCGACGTCCTCGTCTGCATCCCGCTTCCCGGCCGGCGCCGCTACCGCATGTCGATGCGCGTCCCGGACGCCGCGCCCGGAGCGTCCGCCCCGCGGGGGTCCGCGGCCGACGGGATCGCGCACGGGCTCGACGGCGGCGGCACGGCGCCGGGTCTCGCCGACATCCAGGCCGTGCTCGACCGGCTCTCGCCGCGGCGCACCACCGCGTCCGCGCTCCGCTGGTCCTCGGTGTTCCGGATCAGCCACCGGATCGTGGACCGGTACGGCGAGGGCCGGGTGTTCGTCGCCGGGGACGCCGCCCACATCCATCCGCCGACCGGCGCCCAGGGCATGAACACCGGCGTCCAGGACGCGTACGACCTCGCCTGGCGGCTCGCGCTCGCCGTCGAGGGCAGCGCCGCGCCCGGCCTGCTCGCCGGATACGACGCCGAGCGCCGCCCGGTCGGGGAGGAGGTCGTCGGCCGCACCGTGCGGCACGCCACCGCCGGCGGCGTACAGGCCGCCGCGGACGACCCGGACGACCCGGACGACTCCCGGACCCTGATGCTCCGTGAGGCGCAGCTGCTCGTCGGTTACCGGGGCAGCCCGTCCGTCGACCCGTCGGACGACGGCCCGCGCCCCGGCCCGGGGGACCGCGCCCCCGACTGCGGCGGCCTCCTCGGTCCCATCGCCGCCTACCCCGTCCGGCTCTTCGACGTCCTCCGCGACCGGCGGACCGTCCTTCTCCTGTACGGGACGGGGTACGGCTCCGGGGGCGTCGCCGGGCGCGACGAACTGGCGGCGACGGCGTGGCGCGCCACCGGCGGCCGCGTGGACGTCTGCGCGCTCGTCCCGCCGGACGCGCCGAAGGCCGTCCGCGACACGGGGCCGATCCCGGTGTACCGGGACGCGGCGGGGGAGTTCGCGGTCCGCTACGCGACCGGGGGAGGGGACCGGAGCATCGCCTTCGTGGTCCGCCCCGACGGCCACCTCGGCGCCCGGCTCACCGCCCCGGACCCGGCCCGTCTGGCCGCGCACCTGGCCCGTGTCTTCGCCGCCCCCGACGGCGCGGCGGCGGCCTAGGCCTCCTTACCGCCCGTCGAGTCCGTCGAGTCCGTCGAGTTCGCAGACTCCGCAGACTCCGTCGCGGCGTCCTTCTCGGCGTCCTTCTCGTCCGTGTCGTCGGGGCGCTGTTCCGCCTTCGCCGTGGCGAACTCCGCCGCCGCCGAGTAGGTCTCCGGTACCGACAGCATCGCGGCCACACCACGCGCCGCCGCACCGGCCGCACGCACCACTGCCTCCGCCAGTTCCTCCACCATCACGGCCCCCTCGCACTTCGGCGCTTCTTGGTCGTACTCGGTAGTACGACGTGCTTCACCCCTACTGACGTGCGGAGACGTCGAAAGGTTGAGCGGGCGGCGCGGATTTCGCGGCGGCCACGAAGGCGCGGACCAGGGAGTGGTCCTTCATGCCGGGCGCGGACTCGACGCCGCTGGAGACGTCCACGCCCCAGGGGCGGGCGGCGGCGATCGCCTCGGCGACGTTCCCGGGGGCGAGGCCGCCCGCCAGGAGCCAGTGGCCCTCGGGGCGGGCGGTGTCCAGGAGCGAGAGGTCCCAGCGCGAACCCGAGCCCGCCTTGGGCGAGTCGAGCAGCAGGACCTCCTCGCCCAGCGCGCCCACGCGCGTGTCGGGACCGTCGGCGAGCGCGGTCGCCCGCCACAGGCGCGGGTGGATCGCCGCGGCGGCCTCGAACTCCGCCGGGCCGTAGGCGCGGCCGTGCAGCTGGAGCGCGTCGAAGCCCAGGTCGGCGGCGATCCGGGCGGCCTCGGCGGCGGGGGTGTCGTTGACGACGAGGACCGACACCACCCCGTCCGGGACCCGCCCGACGAGCGCCGGCACCCGGTCCCGGCCCAGGCCCCGGACACTGGTCCCGCTGATGACGAGGCCGATCGCGTCCGCGCCCGCCTCGGCGGCCACGTCGATGTCGGCGGTCGTGGCGAGCCCGCACACCTTGACGAACACTCTGTCGCTCCCTTGCTCCCGTCCCGGCGTCGTCGAGCCTACTGACCGTGCCCGGCGGCGTCGATCCGCCGCTGGTGCACCCGCAGATGGAGGGTGGCCAGGTCGAGCAGCGGGGTCGGCACGCCGAGGGCGCGGGCCCGCGCGGTCAGGTCGCCGAAGAGGTGCTCGACCTCCGTCGGCCGGCCCGCCACCAGGTCCCGGTAGAGGGACGGCACCATCGGGGAGCCGGGGGCCGACACGACGGCGAGCGTCGCCGCGCGCTCCCGTTCCGGCAGCGGGTGCCCGGCCGCCGCGGCCACCGCCGCGCCCTCGGCGAGGATCGCGGGGCCGAGGCCGGGGCCGCCGGGCGCGTCGTACACCTCGCCGACGGTGCCGCGCATCAGGCTCGTCACCGCGCCGATCGTGGTGATGAAGACCCACTTGTGCCACATCGCGGTGACGATCGACGCGGGCACGGGCGCGTCGATGCCGGCGTCCTCCAGGACCGTACGGATCTCCTTGACGCGCGGCGAGACCGCGCCGTCGCGCTCGCCGAGGGCGAGGTGAGCCAGTGGCGCGAGCCGCCGGATGGTCCCCGAGTCGTCGAGCGTCGTGACCACCTTCGCGACGCCGCCGAGGACCGCGCCGGCGCCGAAGCGGGCGTCCAGCGCGTCGAGGTGGGCCATGCCGTTGAGCAGCGGCAGCACCGCCGTGCCCGGGGAGACGAAGGGGGCCAGGTCCGTCAGGGCCGCGTCGAGGGCGGTCGACTTCACGCCGAGCAGGACGAGGTCGTACGGACCTCCCGCCGGCGTCTCGCCGGCCGTGACGAGCCGGGGCGCGTCCAGGACCCACTCCTCGTCCCGTCCCGCCACCCGCAGCCCGTCCGCGCGGAGCGCCGCCGCGCGGCCGGGCCTGACCAGGAAGGTGACGTCCTGCCCGGAGCGGGCCAGCATCGTGCCGAAGTAACCACCGGTGGCACCGGCGCCGACGACCAGGATCTTCATGGGGTTCCTCTCGTGGGGAGTCACGGGGCGGAGAGTGACGGGGTGGGGAGTGAGGGGGTGAGGGGGTCACGGGGTGAGGGATCACTGGGTGAGCAGCGGGGTGAGCAGGCGGTGCGGGCGGGCCAGGGCCGCCGTGACCGGGTCGGCGTCGTCGCCGGGCGGGGCGAGCCCGGGGCCGGGGGCGACCAGGAGGTCCCCGGGCGGGACGGAGGCCCCGCAGCCGGAGCAGCGGCCGTCGGGGCCGGCCGGCGCCCCGTCGGCGTGGTGCAGGAAGACCCGGCGGGGCCCGTCGCCGTGCGCCGGATAGTGCGCCTCGCCCCAGTCGGTGAGGGCCCGGACGGCCGGCCAGAGCCCGAGGCCCTTGTCCGTGAGGACGTACACCTCGCGCCGGCCGCCGCCCGGCTCCCGGCGGCGGTCGAGGACGCCGGCCTCGGTCAGCCCGGCCAGCCGCTCGGTGAGCACCGACCGGGGTACGGCGAGGTGCGCGGCGAACTCGCCGAACCTGCGCACCCCGTAGAAGGCGTCCCGCAGGATCAGCAGCGTCCAGCGCTCGCCGACGACCTCCATCGCACGGGCGAGGGAGCAGCTCTGGCCGCGGTAGTCGCGGGGAAGGGTCATGGGGGCAGCCTAGCCGGAAGAGTTCGGTCACCGAACTCTTTTGTGGAGGGAATCCGAGGGAAATCCGGCGGGAAGGCGAGGCGGAGGGCTCCTCCGGGAGGTGTCTCCCCCCCCACCGATCGGGGCATTTCTGTTCGAGTGAAAGGGGCGACTAGGCTCTCGCTCACCATGAACCAGCCCACGGAACCCAAGGCCGACAAGTCGGGCGTGCGCCGGCACAACCTGAGCCTCGTCCTCAGGACCGTCCACGACGCCGGCGAGACCACCCGGGCCGCCGTCGCCGCCCGTGTCGGGCTCACCCGGCCCGCCGTCTCCTCGCTCGTGGAGCAGCTCCTCGACCTCGGGTTCCTGGTCGAGTCCGGGAAGACCTTCAGCGGCCAGGCGGGCCGCCCCGGCACCGTCCTCAAGCCGGCCGGGACCGGGCCCGCGGGGCTCGGCGTCGAGATCAACGTCGCGTACGTCTCCGTCTGCCTCGTGGACCTCACCGGCACCGACCGGATCCGCCGCACCGTGCGGCTCGACAACCGCGCCGACGCGCCCGCCGTCCTCGCCCGTGCGGCCGGCGTCGCCGCCGAGGCGCTCGCCGAGGCCGACGCCCTCGGCCTCGCCCCGGCGGGCGCCGCGCTCGCCCTGCCCGGCCTGGTCTCCGACGGCACCGTCCGCCAGGCCCCCAACCTCGGCTGGCACGACACCCCCGCCGAGCGGCTCTTCGGCGAGGCGCTCGCCGCGCTGCGCCCCGCCGCCGGCCGGCTCGCCGTCGCCTCCGACAACGAGGCCAACATGGCGGCCCTCGCCGAGCTCCGCTTCGGCACCGCCGGCGCGCCCCGCACCTTCCTCCACCTCACCGGCGAGACGGGCGTCGGCGGCGCCGTCGTCGTGCACGGCGAACTCCTGCGCGGCGCCCACGGCTTCGCCGGCGAGATCGGCCACCTCGTCGTGGACGCCGAGGGCCCCCGCTGCCGCTGCGGCTCGCGCGGCTGCCTGGAGCAGTACGCCGGTCAGGCCGCGCTGCTGCGCGCCGCGGACGCCGCCGACGTCGACGAGCTCGCCGGCCGCGCCGAGCGCGGGGACCCGCGCGCGCTCGCGGCCCTCGCCGAGGCGGGCCGGATGCTCGGCCGGGCCCTCTCGGGAGCGGTCAACCTCCTCGACCCCGAGGCCGTCGTCCTCGGCGGCATCTACCCGCGCCTGATGCCGTGGCTGGCCCCCGCCGTCACCGCCGAACTCGCCGAGCGGGTCGTCTCGGGCCTCTGGCCCGCCGACGCCGGCCGGCTGCGGGCGGCTTCCCCGGCCACCGACGCGGCCCGCGGCGCCGCCGCCCTCGTCCTCCACGACATCCTGGCCGACCCCCTCGCCCACACCCCCTGAGCTCAGACCTCCTGAGCTCAGACCTCCTGAGCTCAGACCTCCTGAGCTCAGACCTCCTGAGCTCAGACCTCCTGAGCTCAGACCTCCCGAGCTCACGCCCCTGGGCCCGCCCCGCCCCCCCCGGGCGGCCGGCGCGCCCGCCCCCGGGTCCACGCGCGCGTGCCGGCGGAAATGGCCGGGCGGGTCCGGCCGGGGCGCGGCTAGGGTGCGGGGATGTCGCAGATCGTCATACCGCCCAAGCCGCGTCCCGGGGACCGGATCGCCGTGCTGTCGCCCGCCGCCGGGCTGCCCGAAGTGCTGCCGCTCCCCTTCGACCTCGGCGTGCGGCGGCTGTCCGAGGAGTACGGGCTCGTGCCCGTCGAGTACCCGACCACGCGCAAGCTCGGCGCGTCCGCCCGGGACCGGGCCGCGGACCTGCACGCGGCCTTCGCCGACCCGACGGTCGCGGCGATCGTCGCCAGCATCGGCGGCGACGACCAGATCACCGTCCTGCCGCACCTCGACGACGAGTTGATCCGGGCGCATCCCAAGCCGTTCTTCGGCTTCAGCGACAACACGAACCTCCTGATGCGGCTGTGGAACCTCGGCGTGGTCGGCTACCACGGGGCTGCGGTGATGACCCAGTTCGGCCGGCCCGGCGCCGTCCACCCCGTCACCGACGCCTCCGTCCGGGCCGCGCTCTTCGGCTCCGGACCGTACGAACTCCCCGCCCCGACGGACACCAACGACGTCGAGCGGCCCTGGGAGGACCCGCGTACGTTCGACTCCGCGCCCGTCATGGAACCGGCCGGCCCCTGGCACTGGCACCGCGCCGAGCGGGTCGTCGAGGGCCGCTCCTGGGGCGGCTGCCTGGAGATCGTCTCGCAGCTCCTCATGGCCGGCGGGGAGATCGCGGAGCCGGCGGCGTACGAGGGCGGGGTGCTGTTCCTGGAGACATCCGAGCTGCTGCCCCCCGCCGACGAGGTCTTCCGGATCCTGCGGGCCATGGGGGAGCGCGGCCTGCTCGCCCGCTTCTCCGCCCTCCTCATGGGCCGGGCCCGCGCCTGGTCCTTCGAGGCGCCGAACGACGCCGCCGCCCGGGTCGCCTACCGGGAGGCCCAGCGCGCCGCCGTGCTGCGCGCGCTCGACGCGTACGCCCCCGACACCATGGCCGTCCTCGACGTGGACCTCGGGCACACCGACCCGCAGGTGGTGATCCCGTACGGCGGCACGGTCCGCGTCGACGGCCCCGCCCGGCGGATCACCGTCACCTACTGATACTGACGACCCCCACCGGCCGCCTGTCCACCGGCCGTCTACCCCCCCGGCCGCCTACGCGCCGGCCGCCCGCTCGTGCCGGACCAGATGGTCCCGGACCAGTGCCACGTGCGGGTGGGCCGGCGGGCCCGGCCGGTGCACCAGGAAACCGGTGTTGATCGGCGGGTCCTCCGGCAGGTGGAGCGGTACGAGGGCGCCCGAGGCCAGCTCCGCCGCGCACAGGTAGCGGGGCAGCACGCTCACCCCGGCGCCGCCCGCCACCGCCGCCCGCACCGCCCGCAGGTCCGGGACGGCGACCGCGGGCACGGCGGTCAGGCGCCGGCCGAAGACGTGGCGCCAGTAGCGGCGCAGGATCGGCAGGTCCTCGGCGTACGCGACGAGCGGGACGCCGTGCAGCGCGGCGGGCCCCTCCGCGGCGATCCGGCCGCCGAGCCGCTCCGCCCACACCGGCGCGCCGACGAGGACGAACTCCTCGTCGGAGAGCGGCAGCCAGGCGAGGCTGCGGCCCCGGGGCCGTACCGTCGCCACCACCAGGTCGTGCCGCCCGGCCCGCAGCTCGTCGAGCAGCCCGTCGGTGAGGCCGAAGGCGACGCGCAGCCGCACCCCGCGCTCCACCAGCGGCGCGAGCGTCGGCAGCACGCTCTGCGCGAGGAACTCGGCCGGGCCCGCCAGGTGGACCGGCTCGGCCGGCCCCTCCTCGCCGGGCGAGCCGAGCGCCGCGCCGGCGGCGGCGCCCAGCGCGTCCAGCGGGCCCGTGATCCGGGCCGCGAGGTCGTCCGCGAACGGCGTCGCCGTCACCCCGCGCGGCCCCCGCTCGAACAGCTCCCGCCCGAGCCGCCCCTCCAGCGCCCTGATCTGCGTGGTCACCGTCGGCTGGGACAGCCCCAGGACGCGCGCCCCCGCGGTGAAGGCCCCGGCACGGTACACGGCGAGAAAGGTCCGCAGCTGGTTCAGATCCGGCAACCCGCCACTCCCCGCGCCGAGCACCACCCCGGGCCCCGTCCCGGGCGCCGGTCCGCCGTCCGGTTCCCCGGCGCCCGCCGACGCTCCACGCGAGCCATCGGAATTCCTATCGTCCACATGTCCGAGCCTATTGGATTCTCATGGGTCGGGGCGCCTACGGTCGGACCCATCGCCGGTCCGGCGGTCCCGGAAGGGGCGCGGGCCGGTTCGCTCCCACGATCGAGAGGCCCGCAGACCCATGTCGAAGATCCTTTTCGTGCTGACCGGTGCCGACCACTGGACCCTCGCCGACGGTACGAAGCACCCCACCGGCTTCTGGGCCGAGGAGGCCGCCGCGCCGTACGAGGCGTTCACCGCGGCCGGTCACGAGGTCGTCGTCGCCACCCCCGGCGGCGTCGTCCCCACCGTCGACCGGGGCAGCCTCGCCCCCGGGGCCAACGGCGGCCCCGAGGGCGCCGAACGCGTCGCCGCCGCCCTCGACGCCTTCGCGGCGCTGCGGAAGCCGCTCCGCCTGGAGGACGTCGACCCCGCCGAGTACGACGCCGTCCTCTACCCCGGCGGCCACGGCCCCATGGAGGACCTCGCCGTGGACGCCGACTCCGGCCGCCTGCTGATCGACGTCCTCGACTCCGGCAAGCCGCTGGCCGTCGTCTGCCACGGCGCGGCCGCGCTCCTCGCCGCCGTGGGCGAGGACGGCGCCAACGCCTTCGCCGGCCGCCGCGTCGCCGCGTTCACCGACGCCGAGGAGATCCAGGCCGGTCTCGCCGAGCGCGCGGAGTGGCTCCTGGAGACCCGGCTCCGCGAGGCCGGCGTCGACGTCGACGCCGGTGAGCCGTGGGCCCCGCACGTCGTCGTCGACGGCAACCTCGTCACCGGCCAGAACCCGGCCTCCTCCACCGCCCTCGCGACCGAGGTCCTGAAGAAGCTGGCCTGACGTCCACCGCTCGTCCGCCGGCTCAGGCCTCGGCCGCCTCCCGGGCGATCCGGTCGAACTGCGCGCCCATCGCGGCGGCGAGGGCCTGGGCGGCGGAGAGCGGGCGGACCATGACGGTGAAGTCGTCGATCAGCCCGTCCTCGTCGAAGTGCAGGAAGTCGCAGCCCTGGATCCGCTTGCCGTCGACGGTCGCGGTGAAGACGAAGGCGTGGTCGCGCCCGTCCGGATTCGCGATCTCCCGGACGTAGGCGAAGTCCTCGAAGACGCGCAGGACCCCGCGGAGGATCGCCGCGGTGATCGCCTTCCCGGCGTACGGCTTGAAGGCGACCGGGCTGGTGAAGACGACGTCCTCGGCGAGCAGCGCCTCGACGGCGGCCTCGTCGCGGTTCTCGACGGCGGTACGGAAGGGGTGCACGGGGCCTCCACGGCATCCACGAAGATACTCAACGAATTGAATAGGTGTACTGGAGGGTAGGTTTCGGGGCGGGGGCTTGTCCAGAGGTCTCATCCCGCTCTCACGCGGGCCTTATCCCGGCCTCACGCGGCACCCCTACTTTCGCGCCCATGTTCTTCACCTACCTCCGGCGCGAACTGCGCCGCCGCAGAAAGGCGGCGCTCGTCGTCGCCTCCGGGCTCGCGCTCGGCATCGCGCTGGTCATCGTCGTGACCTCGGTCTCCGCGGGCATGAAGCAGGCCCAGGGCAAGGTCCTCGAATCCCTCTACGGGCTCGGCACGGACCTGACGGTGACGAAGGCTCAGGAGCGGCCCGCCGAGGGCGCGCAGCCCGCCCGGCCCCGGTTCGAGTTCCAGGGCGGCGAGGACGGGGAGGAGCAGAGCAGCGACCGGCTCATGGTCCAGGGCTTCCAGACCCTCGCCGACTCCACCGTCGCCACCGTCGCGAAGCAGGCCGGAGTCGACCGCGCGGTCGGCGGCCTCAGCCTCGTCAACCTGAAGATCAACGGCGAGTTCCGGCGCGGCCAGATCCAGCGCGGCGAGGGCCAGGGCCAGGGCCAGACGCAGCCCCAGGGGCAGGGTCAGGGCGGGACCGGCGGTCCCGGCGACACCGTCACCGGTGGCGGCGCCGCCTTCGACGTCGACTCCTTCACCCTCTACGGCACCGACGTCACCACCCCCGACCTCGGCCCCCTCACCACCTCCACCGTCACCGAGGGCCGCACGTTCGAGACCACCGAGACCGACGCCGCCGTCGTCGTGGTCGACAGCGCCTACGCCCAGCAGCAGGACCTCGCCGTCGGCGGCGAACTCACCGTCAAGGGCGTGAAGTTCGAGATCATCGGCATCGCCACCGCCGACAGCGGCCAGTCCGCCGCCCAGGTCTATCTCCCGCTCAAGCGGGCGCAGACCCTCTCCGGCTCGGCCGGCAAGGTCACCACGGTCTACGTCAAGGCCACCGACTCGACGAGGATCGACGCCGTCAAGGCCGCGATCCAGAAGAACGTCTCCGGCACCACGGTCACCACCTCCGCCGACCTCGCCCAGACCGTGTCCGGCTCCCTCGACACCGCCGCCGGTCTCGCCTCCAACGTCGGCCGGTGGCTCTCGTACGCCGTCCTCCTCGCCGCCGTGCTCGTCGCGGGCCTCCTCACCTCCTCCGCCGTCAGCCGCCGCGTCCGCGAGTTCGGCACGCTCAAGGCGCTCGGCTGGAAGAGCGGCCGGGTCACCCGCCAGGTCGTCGGCGAGGCCCTCGTCCACGGCGTCATCGGCGGCGCCCTCGGCATCGCCGTCGGTCTCGCCGGCGCGTACGCCGTCACCGCCGTCAGCCCCACGCTCACCGCCGAACTCGGCGCGAGCGCGGGCGGATTCGCCGGTCGCGGCGGCGGCGGTGGCGGCGGCATGGTCTTCGGAGGCGGCGCCGGCGGACCCGGCGTGACCCGCACCGCCGCCGGCCGCAGCGTCGACATCGCGCTCACCGCCCCCGTCAGCCTCACCACCGTCGGCCTCGCCGTGCTCCTCGCCCTCGTCGGCGGCCTCGTCGCCGGAGCCTTCGGCGCCTGGCGCGCCTCCCGGCTGCGCCCCGCCGACGCGCTGCGCCGCGTCGAGTAGCCACCCCGACCCTTTCCGCACCCCAGGAGTCCCCTCCATGTACGAACTCATCGGCGTCACCAAGCAGTACCGGCGCGGCCAGGCGAGAGTCGACGCCCTCGCCGGGATCGACCTGACCATCGCCCAGGGAGACCGCCTGGTCATCCAGGGCCCCACCGGCGGCGGCAAGTCCACCCTCCTGCAGATGCTCGGCGGACTCGACCGCCCCACCGCCGGCAGCGTCCTCCTCGACGGCACCGACCTCGCCAAGCTCTCCGAGAGCCGGCTCACGGCCGTGCGCAGCCAGTACATCGGCTTCGTCTTCCAGAGCTTCAACCTCATCCCCACGCTCACCGCCCAGGAGAACGTGGAGACCGCGCTGGTCCCGCTCGGCGTCAAGGCCGCCGAGCGCCGCCGCCGGGCCGCCGAGGCGCTGGAGTCGGTCGGCCTCGGCGAGCGCCTCGCCCATCTGCCGTCCGAACTGTCCGGCGGTCAGCAGCAGCGCGTGGCCATCGCCCGCGCGCTCGTCAAGCGGCCCCAGGTGCTGCTCGCCGACGAACCCACCGGCAACCTCGACGAGTCCACCCGCGACGAGATCGCCGACCTCCTCGAAGGGCTCTGGGAGGAGCACGGGCTGACGTTCGTCATGGTCACCCATGACAGCACCCTCGCCCGCCGCGCCCCGCGCCTCGCGACCCTCCGCAAGGGCCGCGTCACGGTCACGGAGAACCCCAGGTCGGCGGCCCCGGCGCGGGCTTGAGACGCGCGGGCCTCAGATCCGGACGCCCTGCCCGCGCAGGTACGCCAGCGGGTTCACGTCCGAGCCGAAGGAGGGACCGGTCCGCACCTCGAAGTGCAGATGCGGACCGGTCACCCGGCCCGTCGCCCCCGAGCGGGCGATCCGCTGCCCGCCCGACACGCTCTGCCCGGCGGAGACGCCGACACGGGAGAGGTGGGCGTACTGCGTGTAGCGGCCGTCCGGGTGACGGATCACCACCTCGTAGCCGTACGCGCCCGCGTACCCGGCCCGCACCACCCGCCCCGGCCCGACCGCCCGCACCGGCGTCCCGCTCGGCACCGCGAAGTCCTGGCCCGTGTGGTAGCCGCGCGACCAGGCGCCGCGCTCCCCGTAGACGCCGGTGAAGACGTACGACTCCACCGGCGTCGTCCAGCCGCGCGCCGCCGTCCCGCCGCCCGGCGCGGGCCGCGCCGGGCGCGCGGGGCCCTGGTCGGTGCGGCCGGTGCGCTGCTCGTACTTCCAGCGGTGGGAGGTCCAGTACCAGTGCCCGTCCGAGCGGAACCAGTACACCCGGTCCCGCGCGTCCCAGCCCTGCCGGCCCCGGAAGACCGGCTCCCGCGCCGGGCGGGCGGTGGCGGGGGCGGCGGCCGGGGCCGCGGCCGCGCGCTGCCGGTAGACCTCCTGGTGGCTCGTCCAGCGCCACGCGCCGGCCGCGTTGCGGAACCAGTAGCGCGAGCCGTCCCAGCCGGCGTGCGCCGGCGCCGGTTCGGCGGCGGCCGTGGCCGTGCCGGAGGCCGTTAGCGCGACGAGCCCGGCCGCCGTCACCACGGCGCGGCGCACCCCGTGCAGGGACGCCACGGAGTGCGCCGCCCGCGCGGCCCGGAGCCGGGCCGCGAGCGCCTCCGCCGCGCAGCCGGCGCAGGCGCAGTCCTCGGGCGTCTCCTCGGCGAACGAGGGCGCCTCCAGGGCGTCGGGGACACCCACGGGGTCGGGGACGCCCACGGCGTCCGGGGTGCGTTCCGTGTCCATGCCGCTCACTCCTCGTGCTGCTGCCGGGGCAGGTCTCCGCGCCGGGTGTAGAAGGCGACGGTCAGGTCCTTGACCAGCGCCTGGCGTTCGAAGTCGTCGAGTTCGACCAGGCCGCGCGAGGTCAGCCGGGTCACCGTGTCGTCGACGGCGTCGATCACGCCCGTCAGGACCGACTCCCGGTGCCGGGCGTCCAGGACCGCCAGTTGCCGGCGGTGCATCGCGGCGGCCACCTCGGGGGCGTACTCGATCCGGGTCGGCTGCGCCGAGAAGACGGCGATGCCGACCGGGCGGCACTCGGCGGCGAGCAGCCGGGTCAGCGCGTCGCCGACCGCCTCCGCGTTCCGCAGCGTCGGCGCCCCGCCCTGGAAGGCGTCGGCGGGCAGCTGGGAGAGCACGCGCGCGGTGGCCGCCTCCACCTGCTCCCGCAGATAGCCGAGGTGGTCGTCGACGGCGTACAGAGCCCGGGCCGTGTCCCGCACCGACCACACCACGAGCACCACCACCCGCAGCGCGGAACCCTCCGCGTCCACGGCCGCGAGGGGCTCGCTGCGCCAGTGCCGCAGCCGCACGTCGACCCGGCGGCGCAGCACGAAGGGGCTGATCCAGGTGAGTCCGGCGCGGCGCACGCTGCCCCGGTAGCGGCCGAACAGGGAGAGCACCCAGGCGGATCCGGTGCGGCCGCGGGTGAGGCCGCCGAAGCAGACGACGGCGAGGCCGCCGAGTCCGGCCAGCGCCGCCCACTGCCAGGGGAGCAGGTGCGCGGGGGGAAGCGGCCGGGCGCGCCACAGCAGGGCGGCGGCGCTGCCCAGGGCGGCCGTCCCGGTGAGGACGGCGAGCCACCCGGGGGCGGCGGGGCCGGGGCGTTCGACCAGGCCGGCGTCGGCGGGCGGGTGGCGGCGCGGGGGCGCGTCGGCGTCGGCGAGGGGGTGGCCGGGGGCGGGTTCCGACCGGAAGAGGTCGTCCATGGCGATGCCGTCCGGGTGCCGGCGCACGCGGACGGGCAGGGCCCGTGGGGGTTGCTCGGTCATGAGGCCCTTCCGGCCGCACGGGAGGTGACGGCGCGTCGGATGATCTTCGTCCTCCATCGTCACAGCGGTGTATGTCCGAATTGCCGCGACAAAGGTCCCGAATGCCCGGGACCAAGGTCCCTTGGCCAGAGCTTCACAGACGGACGAGGGGCCGTTGTCAGTGGCAGCCCCTACCGTTCGGATCATGACGACGACGACCTATCTGGAGCTGTCGCAGGACGGCGGCGGTGCCCACAAGTTCTACGAAGTGACCGTCGACGGCCTGGAGGTGTCGGTCCGCTACGGCCGGATCGGCGCGGCCGGCCAGACCCAGCGCTCCACCTTCGCCACCGCCGACAAGGCCCGGGCCGCCGCGGCCAAGAAGATCGGCGAGAAGGTCCGCAAGGGATACGCCCCCGCCGTCCCCGGTCAGCGCGCCGCCCGCGCCGTCACCCGCCGGGAGGTCGGCTCCGCGCCCTCCACGGCCCGCGCCGTCGCGCCCGTCCTCTGGCGCTTCCGGACCGGCTCCGCCGCCTTCGGCATCCACGTCGACGAGGAGCGGATCTGGGTCGGCAATCAGGCGGGGGACGTCTTCACCCTGGACCACGGCGGCGAGGTGCTGGCCCGCTTCGGCCTGCCCGACGGCGTGAAGTGCCTGGTCGCCGACGACTTCTGGATCTACGCGGGCTGCGACGACGGCAAGGTCTACGACCTGTCCTCCAAGCTGCCCTTCGCCGCCTACGAGATCGGCGCCGACGTCGACATCTTCTGGCTCGACATCCACGAGGGCGTCCTCGACGTCGCCGACCGCTCCGGCCGGCTCACCGTCATCGACCACGAGGACGAGCACCAGTGGTCCCGCTCCGGCCGCGGCGAGTTCGCCTGGATGGTCCGGGCGGACGGCCGCGCCGTCTACTACGGCGACACCAGCGGCGTCACCGCCTACGCGGCGGACGGCACCGGCGAGCTGTGGCGGACCGCCACCGACGGCGCGGTCCTCTTCGGCTGGCAGGAGACCGGCTCCGTCTACGCGGGCACCGGCCACCGCAAGGTGCAGCGGCTGGCCAAGGCCGACGGCCGCGTCGAGGCCGTCTACGCCTGCGACGCGAGCGTGTACTCCTGCGCCACCTCGCCCGGCGGCCGGTTCGTCTTCGCCGGCGACTCGGCGTCCTCCGTCTACTGCTTCGCCGAGGACGGCACGCGGCTGTGGAAGCTCTCCACCGGCGGCGGTTCCGCGCTCTCCATGCAGTACCGCGACGAGCGGCTCTACCTGGTGACCACCGACGGCTCGCTGGTCTGCGTGGACGCGAGCGAGGCGGCGATCGCGGCCGCCCAGCAGGGCAGCGTGCCCGTCGTGCGGGACGTCAAGCTGGCCGCCGCACTGCCCACCTACACCCCGGCGACCACCGCCGCGGCCGTCGCCACCGTCGTCTCCGTGAGCGAGGCGCCCAGCGGCTCGATCGTCGTCGAGTGCGTCCGCGAGGGCGGCCGGAGCCGCGTCCGGGTGGTCAGCCACGGCTACGAGCCGTCGTGGAACGTGCAGTTCCCGCGTGCCATCCGCGAGGCCGGCGCCCGGTACGTCGTCGAGGCGCTGCATCCGGCGGCCGGCGGCTTCTACCGGGTGCGCGGCGAGATCCGGCGGCTGCTGTGAGCCCGGACCCGGGCGGCAAGGGCGCCTTCGAGGCGGCGACGGGCGACGGGCCGCCGCTCGCCGGCGACCCCGAGCAGCGCTCCCGCGAGGTCAGGTCCGCGCTCGACGGACTCCGTCAGATCCGGCGCCTGACCGCCGGCCGGGACGGCGCCGGGGGAGCCGTACCCGCCGAGTGGGAGCGGCGAAGGCCCGTACGGGCCGTGGCCCTGGCCCTGGAGGCCGGCGGCCTCGCCCCGTCGGCCGTGGACGCCGACGGGGCCAGGACGGCGACCGGTTACCGCGTGCGGGCGGGGGAGCGGCCGGCCACCGCCGTCGTCGAGTGGCTGGGGCCGCCCGGCTCCGGCGCCGCGGGGCAGGAGGCCGAAGCCCTGGCGGAGTGCGCCGCCGCCCTCGCCCGGCTCGGCTGGGAGGCCCTGCTCTACAAGGGCCCGCGCGGCCGCCGCTTCCTGGAGGTGGAGCCGGCCGCGACGGCCCCCGGCCCGGCCCCGTCCTGAACGGACGGGCACCGGGCCGGGAAGGGGGACGCGCTCGGGGCGCGGCGCGTCAGGCGATCGAGGCGGAGACGATCGCGGAGACGGCGATGTTGCAGGACGCGGTCACCCAGACCGCCGGGTGCGGCTCCGGGTCCACCAGCGTGGCGCCCAGCTTGCCGGGCGTCACCAGGTCCACCACGAGGAAGGCGACCGCCATCATCACCAGGCCGAGGAGACCGAAGGCGGCGGTGGAGACCAGGCCCTTGCCGAAGTTGTCGTAGGTGGTCCAGATGGAGGTGAAGACGATCCCGCCGATGCCGAGCAGGGCGGAGCTGAGCAGGATGGCCGCGTTGCGGTTGCGGTCCTCCCATATCTGCCGGCCCAGCTTGCCGGGGGTCAGGATGTCCACCAGGACGATGCCGAGGATCAGCAGGACCACGCCGAGGGCGCCGTAGGCGGTGGCGCGGCCGAGGCCGTTGACGATGTCGGTCATGGGAAGCCGGCTCCGGAGAGTGGTGATCGCGAGCGATCGACGGTCGAGGACCGGCAAAATCTAGCGCACGGAACGCGCCGGTCCGCCGCCCGCCCGGAGATCGGGCCGGCGGCGGACCGGAAGGGCCACCGGAGAACGGACCGGACGAGCCGGACCAGCCGGGACGGATCAGGCGCCCGGCGGCAGGCGCTTGGCCCGCGAACGGATCTGGAACGCGGTGACGATCTCCGCCGCGCCGACCGCGATCAGCCAGATCCCGCCCAGCAGGGTCAGCACCGCGACCGACTCCAGCGGCGACACGATCAGCACCACCCCGGCGACGGCGCTCACGATCCCGAGGAAGACCTGCCAGCCGCGGGCCGGCATCGCCGGGTCGGAGGCCGCCGCCACCGTCTGCGTGATGCCGCGGAAGAGCCAGCCGATGCCGATCCACAGCGCGAGCAGCAGGATCGACTGCGTCGCGCCCCGGAAACAGAACAGGCCGAGCAGGATCGACAGGGCGCCGCTGATGAAGGCCAGTACGCGCAGCGAGGTCGTGGCGTGCGTGCCGAAGGCGGCGATCAGCTGCATCACACCGCTGAAGAGCAGATAGAGGCCGAAGAGGACCCCGGCCGCCAGCAGCGAGGCACCCGGCCACACCAGCACGAGCACCCCGAGGACGAGCGCCACCACACCGGCGAGCAGCAGGGCCTGCCAGGCCGCGCCGGCGAGCATCGCCAGCGGCCCCTGCGGCAGATCGGTCCGGGCGTTCCCGCCGTGGACCCCGCCGTGTCCCGCGCCGCCCGGTCCGTCCTGCGGCCTGTCCTGTGTCTGCGTCATGGCAACCCCTCTCTCACTTGCCGGCCGAGCGCGCGAACGCCTCGGCGTAGGAGCGGAGGAAGAGCGCCTCCGCCAGCGCCATCCGCTCGATCTCCGTCGGGTCGACGCTCTCGTTCGGGGCGTGGATGAGACAGCGCGGCTCCTCCACGCCGATCAGCGCGATCTCCGCCGACGGGAAGTGGTCCGCGAGCACGTTGCACAGCGGGATCGAGCCGCCCTGCCCCGACTGCACCATGTCCTTCCCGTACGCCTCGCGCAGCGCCGCGCCGAGCGCCGTGTACGCGGGTCCGTCGGTGCGGGCCCGGAACGGCTGTCCGGTGCCCTCCGCCTCGACCTCGACCCGCGCGCCCCAGGGCGCCGCCGCCACCAGGTGGTCCGTGAGCGCCTTGCGGGCCTCCTCGGCGTCGGTCCCCGGCGGGACCCGCAGGCTGACCCGGGCCCGCACCTTCGCCTGCACGGCGGCGGAGGAGCCGACCACCGGCGGGCAGTCGATGCCGAGGACGGTGACCGCGGGCCGCGCCCACAGCTCGTCGGCGACCGCCCCGGTGCCCACCAGCTGCACCCCGTCCAGGACCCCGGCGTCGGCGCGGAACTGCTCGGCCGGATAGGACACCCCGTCCCACAGTCCGTCGCCCGCCAGCCCGCGGACCGCCGTGTTGCCGTGCTCGTCGCGCAGGCTGTCCAGGATCCGCACGAGCGCGGCCAGCGCGTCCGGCGCCGGCCCGCCGAACATGCCCGAGTGCATCTCGCCCTTGAGCGTGGAGACCGTCACCACCACGTTGGCCAGGCCGCGCAGCGAGGTCGTCGTGGTGGGCAGCCCGAGCGCGAAGTTGCCGGTGTCGCAGATCAGCAGGGCGTCCGCGTCGAAGAGTTCGGGCCGCAGCGGCACCAGCTCCTCCAGACCCGCGGTGCCCTGCTCCTCCGAACCCTCCGCCACGAACTTGAGGTTGACCGGGAAGCCCGCGCCGTCCGGGCCGCCGAGCGCCCGCAGCGCGGTGAGGTGCATGGCGATGTTGCCCTTGCAGTCGGCGGCGCCGCGCCCGTACCAGCGGCCGTCACGGGCCGTCAGTTCGAACGGCGGGGTCTCCCAGGCGGCCTCGTCGAGGGGCGGCTGCACGTCGTAGTGGCAGTAGAGGAGGACGGTCGGCGCGCCCTCCGGGCCCCGCCCGTGCCCCACCACCGCGTCCGTGCCGTCCGGGGTGGTGACCCGCCGCATGTCGCTCAACCCCGCCTCGGTGAAGGCCCGCACCAGGAAGTCCGCGGCCTTGGCGCACTCCTCGGGCGGGAACTGCCGGGGGTCGGCCACGGAGCGCATCGCGACCAGCGCGGTCAGATCCTCCTCGGCGCGCGGCATCAGGGCCCGTACGCGCTCCCGCAGCGCGGCGGTGTCGGTGGACTCGGCGGTCATGCGTACCCACTTCCCTCGGGCCGCTCCCGGACGGCCGGGACGGCGACGGCCACCCCAGTCAAGCAACACGGGGCAAACGCCGCAAAACATGACTCATGTGGAGTATCCGGCGGGCTTCCGGGCGGCGGCGGGCGGCGGGCGCGCCGACAGTGGAGGCGTACGCGCCCCCTCCCGCACCTGGAGAACCCCATGAACCGACGTGACCTCGGGCTGCTCGTGCTGAGGGCCGGCACCGGCGCCGTGCTCGCCGCGCACGGCACCCAGAAGCTCTTCGGCTGGTTCGGCGGCGGCGGGATCGAGGGCACCGCCCAGGGGATGGCCGCCATGGGCTTCCACCCGGCCCGCGAATCCGCCATCGCCGCCGGCCTCGGCGAGGCCGGCGGCGGCGTCCTGCTCGCCCTCGGCCTGGCGACCCCCGCCGCCGGCGCGGCCGCCGCCGGAGCGATGGCGGGCGCCGTCGCCGTGCACGCCCCGGCCGGCTTCTTCGCCCAGGCGGGCGGATACGAGTACCCCGCCTTCCTCGGCTTCACCGCCGCCGCCATCGGCATCACCGGCGCCGGCCGCTACTCCCTGGACCACGCCACCTGTCACGTCCTCGACCGCCCCTGGGTGGTGGCCACCGCCTTCCTCGGCTCCGCGCTCGCCGCCGCGGCCGTCGTCGGCCGACGCGCCCAGGCCAGGGCGGCCGCCGAGGCCGGCGGCGGCGAGGAGCCGGGCGACGACCACTGAACCCCGCGCGGGGCGTTAGGCTCGCCGCAGAGGAAGGGACGGACTCCGGGCAATGAAGATCGATCTCACGGACACCAACTCCAGCGCGATCAACAAGGCGATCCTGGAAGGCCGGAGGGCCGTCGGCACCCCGGCCGTCGGCGTCGTCCTCACCCTGGTGATCGTCACCGACGAGGAGCACGCCTACGACGCGGTGAAGGCGGCCAACGACGCGTCGAAGGAACACCCTTCGCGGACCCTCGTCGTCATCCGCCGCCGGGCGCTCTCCCCGCGCGAGCGGAACGTGACCCGGCTCGACGCCGAGGTCCGGCTCGGCACCGACGCCGGCTCCGGCGAGACGGTGCTGCTCCGCCTCCACGGCGAACTCGGCGCCCGCGCCGACTCGGTGGTGCTGCCGCTGCTGCTGCCCGACGCGCCCGTCGTCGTCTGGTGGCCGGTCGACGCCCCGGCGGTCCCCTCCAAGGACCCGCTCGGCGCCCTCGCCCAGCGCCGGATCACCGACGCGTACGCGGTCGAGGACCCGCTCGGCGCGCTGGCCGCCCGGGCCGCCTCCTACGCCCCCGGCGACACCGACCTGGCCTGGACCCGGCTCACCCCCTGGCGCTCCATGCTGGCCGCCGCCCTCGACCAGGCCGGCACGGACGTCGTCTCGGCGGCCGTGGAGGCCGAGGAGGCCAACCCCAGCGCGGAGCTGCTGGCCCGCTGGTTCGAGGTCCGGCTCGGCGTCCCGGTCGACCGGATCGTCTCCGAGGGCCCGGTCGTCACCGCCGTCCGGATGGGCACCCCGAACGGCGAGGTCCGGATCGACCGCCCCGAGGGCCCGGTCGCCCGGCTCGCCATCCCCGGCCAGCCCAGCCGCGTCATGGCGCTCAAGGTCCGCTCCACCGCGGAGCTGATCGCCGAGGAGCTGCGCCACCTCGACCCCGACGACGCCTACGCGGCGGCCCTGGAGGGGCGTTCCTCCTGAGCCGCCGCGCCCGGTCGCGGCCCGCCGGACGCCGGAGCGCCACCCGCCCGGCGGAGGCGGGTGGCGCCGTCATGGAGGGCCGTCGCCGTCAGACCCGCTGCCAGAGCGCCGGGACGTTCGGCGGCTCCCAGCCGGTCTGCGCCTGGTGGCCCTGGAGGCAGCGGTAGGTGGAACCGCCGTACGTGACCGTGGCGCCGGCCGCGTACACCGTGCCCGCCTTCCACGTGCCGCCCGGCTCCGGCTCGCCGGGGCCGGGGCCCGGGTCGGTGCCGGTGGTCTTCAGGGTCAGGCCGTAGTTCGACAGGATCGGGTTCAGCGGCTGGAAGTACGTGGTGCCGCCGCTGGAGCAGTTGCCGGAACCGCCCGAGGTGACGCCCTGCGCCTGGCTGCCGGAGATGTACGAGCCGCCCGAGTCGCCGGGCTCGGCGCAGACCGTCGTCCGGGTCACGCCGGAGATCGTGCCCTCCGGGTACGTCACGCTCGTGTTGTGCTGCTGGATGGTGCCGCAGTGCCAGCCGGTGGTCGAGCCCGAGCGGCAGACGGAGGCGCCCACGGGCTGCAGCACGGAGCCGGTGACCTGGACGTTCGCGCCGCCCGCGCCCTTCACGTACGGGGTCGCGGTCCAGCTGCTGTTGGCCGCGACCCACGCCATGTCGTTGCCGGGGAAGACGGAGGCCTGGAAGCTGCCCTGGGCGACCTGGTTGTAGCCGCTGGTGGTCTGGCCGGCCCGGCCGCAGTGCCCGGCCGTCGCGAAGCCCTGGGTGGTGCCCCGGGTCACCGGGAAGCCGACCGAGCAGCGCCCGCCGCCGCCCATGTAGTACGCGTCGCCGCCCCGCAGGTCGTACAGCGGGCGCGGCGCCTCGGCGCTCCGCTCCACCCGCACCAGCTCCCGCGGCACCCCGGTGGCCGCGGCGAGGCGCGCCCCGGCGCCGGCCCGGACCTCCTCGACGACCAGCGCGTTGGCGCGCACGTCCACGTACCGCACCGGCGCGTCGGCGTCCGCGGCCCGGTCGAGGGCGGCCTTCGCCCGCTCCAGCGAGGCCAGGTCGTGCCGGACGAGCCGGGCCGTCGCCCCGGCCGCCCGGATCGCGTCGAGGTCGGCGGCGCGGGTGGTGGCCACGGTCAGGGAGCCGGACTCGGCCCCCTCGACCCAGGCCCCGGCGAAGGAGCCGCCGATCCGGTCGCGGAGCCGGGCGGCGGCGGCGCCCGCCTCGGCCTCGTTGACGAGCCGGCGCTCGGCCTCGGCCCGGGTCAGGCCCAGGTCGCGGCCCATCGCGGCGAGCAGCTCGGGCGACGCCTCGGCGGCGCCGAGCGCCCGCGCGGCGCTCTGCGCGCCGGGCGCGGTCCCGGGGGAGGGCTGCGCGGCGGTGGCGGACCCGGCCTGAAGCCCGGCCAGCACCATCCCGGCGGCGACCAGCGCGGTACACGCCGCACGGGCGTGTCGTCGGAGCATGGGGAGTCTCCTCGGTTCTCGGTGGGGGATCTGCCGAGAACCGTAGGAAGGCCCCCGGGGGAGCGGGAGCCTCCGCCCGGCCCCTTCCTCCGCGTTATGGCCCCCGGGGGCCGCTGTCGGTGGTGGCGGCTACGGTGCGCCCATGAGCGTTCCCGAGGTCATCCCGATCGCGTACGAGCCCGACCACCGCACGTCCACCATCGGCCGGTGGGACGGCGGCCAGTTCTTCGCCTCGGTCACCATCGCCTTCCCGGAGGGCTGGACGGCCGTCGGCGACTGGCGGAAGCACCAGCGCTGGTACGCGGTCCTGCACCGGTTCGACGCGGCGGGCCGGTATCTGGAGTCGAGGATCGCCTTCACCGGCACCACGGCCCAGCGGGAGGGGGAGGCGGGCGAAGCCGCCGCGGCGCTCCTGGACGAGTGGCTGGACGCCCTGCCCGGGCGGCGGTACGAGTCGATCGCGATCGCCCCCTTCACCGTACGGTTCGAGGGCGTCCTGTTCGGCCTGGTCGTGGAGGAGGGGCACGGGGAGGGCGGGAGGGACTGGGCCGAGCTCTACCCCGACGGCCTGGGGTTCTCCGCCCCCTGGGACGGCCTGTACGACACCTGACGGCTCCTCAGGACGCGGCGGCCGTCCGGCCCGCGCTGCGGGCCAGGGCCTCCGCGTGGGCCTCGCGGGTGTGGGCGAGGACGGTGGCGGCGCGGGCGGCGGCGCGGCCCTCGGGGTGCCAGCCGAGGAGGTGGCGCCAGACCAGGGGGGTGCCGGTGAGGGGGCGGGTGACGAGGCCGGGGGTGGCGGGGAAGGTCGCCCGGCAGAGGCCCACGGCGCGGCCCACCTGGACCAGGTGGACGCAGGAGGCGGTGTCCGTCTCGTACACCCGGGCCGGTGTGAAGCCGGCCCGCACGCACGCGGCGGCGAAGCAGTCGCCGAAGCAGCCGTCGCCGGGCACGTCCGTCCAGTCCGCGGCGGCCAGTTCGGCGAGGGCGAGCTGGGGGCGGCCGGCCAGCGGATGGCCGGTCGCCAGCATCACGTACACGGGATCGCGGGCCACCTCCGTCCACGCCAGCCGTCCCGCCTCAGGCGGGGAGCTCTCCCCGCAGACCCCGACGAGCGCGAAGTCGAGCCGCCCGGCGGCCACTGCGCGCGCGACCTCCCGCTCCGACCAGGAGGTGTACGTGGTCACCTGTGCGTCCGGCTCGGCCCGCGCGAGCCGGTCCACCAGGCCGCCGAGCAGCGGGCCGTGGGTGCCGCCGAGCCGGTGCCCGGCGGCGCCGTCGCGGGCGAACCGCACGGCCTCCTCCTGGAGTCCGCAGACGGCCGGCAGCACCACCCGCGCCCGGTCGAGGACCAGATCGCCGAGCGCGGTGGCCCGCACGCCGTCCCGGCCGCGCACGAACAGGGCGCCGCCCAGGGCCCGTTCGATCCGTTTGAGCTGGGCGCTCAGCGCGGGCTGCGCCAGTCCGAGGGCGGTCGCCGCGCGCGTGAGGCTGCCGGCCTCGGCGATCGCCCGGACCGTCTTCAGGTGACGCAACTCCAAGTCCATGCGGTCAGCTTGACGCCCCTCGCATGACAGGTCCAGACCAAGGGGGCGGGTATTCGGCTACCGGGCGCGGAGGCGCTCCGGCAGCCAGGACAGCTGCGCCGCCTGCTGGAACGCGCCGCCGCCCTCGTGGTCGTTGAAGTCGTAGACCTCGATCGCCTTGTCCTCGTGCCCGTACGCGTTGAACGCCGCGAACACCGTCGACGGCGGGCACGTCAGGTCCTCCAGGGCGGTGGAGAACAGCGCCGGAGCCGTCGCGCGGGCCGCGAAGTGTACCCCGTCGAAGTAGGCGAGGGTCTCCCGCACCCGCTCCGTCCGACCCCGGTGCGTCTTCAGGTAGTTGCCGATCTCCCGGTACGGCGTCCGGTCCGTGACCGTCGTCGCGCGCGGGAAGTCGCACAGGAACGGCACGTCGGGGGCCACCGCCGCCAGGTCCGGCACGAGCCCCGACACGGCGACGGTGATGCCGCCGCCCTGGCTGATCCCGGTCACCGCGGTGCGCGCCGCGTCCACCAGCGGATGCGACCTGGCCGCCTCCACCGCGCGCACCGCGTCCGTGTACACCCGCCGGTAGTAGTACGTCTCCGGGTCCTCGACGCCCCGCGTCATGAACCCGGGGAAGGCCGGCGCGCTGCCCACCGGGTCCGCGGTGTCGCCCGGCGCCCACCCGCTGCCCTGGCCGCGGGTGTCCATCACGAAATGCGCGAACCCGGCCGAGGCCCACAGCAGATGGCTGTGCGCGAGCCCCCGCCCGCCGCCGTAGCCGATGAACTCCACGACGACCGGCAGCGGTTCCGTCGTCCCGGCGGGGATCACGAACCAGCCCTTGACCGGCTGCCCGTCGAAGCCGGAGTACGTCACGTCGTACGTCTCCACCGTCGCGAGACCGGTCGCCACCCGCTCGAACCGGGCGTCGAGCCCGTGCTTCCGCGCCTCGCCGAGCGTCTCGGCCCAGAACGCGTCGAAGTCCGCCGGCTCCACGGACGCGCTGCGGTACTCGCGGAGCTGGTCGAGGGGCAGGTCGAAGAGGGTCATGAACACCACCTGGTCGGTCGTCACGTTCGAAATGTCGACCGGTCGGACCCGGCCCGACCCACCCTAACGTGCACATACGTCAGACCGATCCTCGATCTTCTGTCCAGACCCGAGCGAGCCTGGTTCCCCCCGGACGCCTCCGGGAGTCAAGGTGGGGGCCGACAGCGACGAACGGAGGGGTGTGGTGATTGTCGGAGTCCTCAAGGAGGCCCGGGACGGCGAGCGGCGGGTGGCCGCGACGCCTGTCACCGTCGAGAAGATCCGCGGGTTGGGATACGAGGTCGTCGTCGACCCGGGCGCGGGCGCCGCGGCCGGCTTCGCCGACGCCGCGTACGAGGAGGCCGGCGCGAGCGTCGGCAAGGCGATCGAGGCGGACATCGTCCTGGGGGTGAACGCCCCGCCGCCCGACCGGCTGGACCAGGCGCGCCCCGGGACCACCGCCATCGCCCTGTTCGCCCCCGCGGTCGACCCGACGACGGTCGAGGACCTGGCCCGGCGCCCCCTCACCGTCCTGTCCATGGACGCCGTGCCCCGCATCAGCCGGGCCCAGTCCCTGGACGTCCTGTCGTCGATGGCGAACATCGCCGGCTACCGTGCCGTCGTCGAGGCGGCCCACGAGTTCGGCCGCTTCTTCACCGGCCAGGTGACCGCCGCGGGCAAGGTGCCGCCGGCCCGGGTCCTCGTCGCCGGCGCGGGCGTCGCCGGTCTGGCCGCCATCGGCACCGCGGGCTCGCTCGGCGCGATCGTCCGCGCCACCGACCCGCGCCCCGAAGTCGCCGACCAGGTCCGCTCGATGGGCGGCGAGTACCTGTCCATCGAGTCGGCCGAGACGGAGGTCTCGGCGACCGGCTACGCCAAGGAGATGGGCGACGACTACAAGGCCCGCGAGGCGGCCCTGTACGCCGCCCAGAGCCGTGAGGCCGACATCGTCATCACCACCGCGCTGATCCCGGGCCGCCCCGCGCCCCGGCTCATCACCGCGGAGATGGTCGCCACGATGAAGCCCGGCTCGGTCATCGTCGACATGGCCGCCTCCAACGGCGGCAACGTCGAGGGCTCCGTCGCGGGCAAGCGCGTCGTCACCGAGAACGGCGTCACCATCCTCGGCTACACCGACCTCGCCGGCCGGCTGCCCGCCCAGGCGTCCCAGCTCTACGGCACCAACCTGCTCAACCTCCTGAAGCTGATGACCCCCGGCAAGGACGGCGAACTCGTCCTCGACTGGGACGACCAGGTGCAGCGCTCCGTCACCATCGTGCGCGACGGCGAGAAGACCTGGCCGCCGCCGCCGGTCCAGGTCTCGGCGGCCCCCGCGGCCGCCGCGAGCGAGCCGGTCCCCGTCTCGCCGGTGAAGACCCCGATGAGCCCGGGTCGCCGCTTCACGGCCGTCGCCGTCTCGGCCCTCGCGCTCTTCCTCGTGGTCGGCTTCGCCCCCGCCGCTCTCCTGTCGCACGTCACCGTCTTCGTGCTGGCGATCGTGATCGGCTACTACGTGATCGGGCACGTCCACCACGCCCTGCACACCCCGCTGATGTCCGTCACGAACGCGATCTCCGGGATCATCGTCGTCGGCGCGCTGCTCCAGATCGGACACGGCGGCACCGTCGTCACCGTGCTTTCCGCCGCAGCCATCCTGCTGGCGAGCATCAACGTCTTCGGCGGCTTCGCGGTGACGCGTCGCATGCTCGGAATGTTCAACAGGAGCTGACCATGTCCGCCACACACGCCGCGCAGGCGGCCTACCTCATCGCCGCCGTCCTCTTCATCCTGGCCCTCGCCGGACTCTCCAAGCACGAGTCCGCGCGGCTCGGCAACGCCTTCGGCATGCTCGGCATGGGCGTCGCCCTCGTCGCCACCGTCGTCCTCGCCGCCGACCGGGGCATCGCCGCCGGCGCCGCCGGACTCCTCGCCGCCGCCATGGTCGCCGGCGCGCTGATCGGCATCTGGCGCGCCCGGGGCGTCGAGATGACCGGCATGCCCGAACTCATCGCCCTGCTGCACTCCTTCGTCGGCCTCGCCGCCGTCCTCGTCGGCTGGAACGGCTACCTGGAGGTGGAGCACCACCCGGGCGGCTCCGAGGCCGCCGCCCTCGACGCGCTCGGCACCCTCGGCATCCACCACGCCGAGGTCCTCATCGGCGTCTTCATCGGTGCCGTCACCTTCACCGGCTCCGTCGTCGCCTACCTGAAGCTCGCGGCCCGCATCAACTCCAAGCCGCTCGTGCTCCCCGGCAAGAACGCCCTCAACCTCGGCGCGCTCGCCGTCTTCCTCGTCCTCACCGTCCTCTTCACCATCGAGCCCAACCTCTGGCTGCTCGTCGCCGCCACCGCCGTGGCCCTGGCCCTCGGCTGGCACCTCGTCGCCTCCATCGGCGGCGGCGACATGCCCGTCGTCGTCTCGATGCTCAACAGCTACTCCGGCTGGGCCGCCGCGGCCTCCGGCTTCCTCCTCGGCAACGACCTGCTGATCGTCACCGGCGCCCTCGTCGGCTCCTCCGGTGCCTACCTCAGCTACATCATGTGCAAGGCGATGAACCGGTCGTTCCTGTCCGTGATCGCCGGCGGCTTCGGCATCGAGGCCCCGTCGAGCTCGGACGTCGACTACGGCGAGCACCAGGAGATCACCGCCCAGGGCGCCGCCGAGGCCCTCGCCGCCGCCCGCTCCGTCGTCATCACCCCCGGCTACGGCATGGCCGTCGCCCAGGCCCAGTACCCGGTCGCGGAACTCGCGTCCAAGCTGCGCGCCCGGGGCGTCGAGGTCCGCTTCGGCATCCACCCCGTCGCCGGCCGGCTCCCCGGCCACATGAACGTCCTGCTGGCCGAGGCCAAGGTCCCGTACGACGTCGTCCTGGAGATGGACGAGATCAACGACGACTTCTCCGACACCGACGTCGTCCTCGTCATCGGCGCCAACGACACGGTCAACCCGGCGGGCGCGGAGGACCCCTCCAGCCCCATCGCCGGCATGCCCGTCCTCACCGTCTGGGAGGCCGGCCAGGTCATCGTCTTCAAGCGCTCGATGGCCTCCGGCTACGCGGGCGTCCAGAACCCGCTGTTCTTCCGGGAGAACACCGCCATGCTCTTCGGCGACGCCAAGGACCGGGTGGAGGCCATCGTCAGCGCGCTCTGACAACGGCCTTACCCTCTGCCGCCGCCCGCTCGTCAGCGGGCGGCGGTATCGTCGTCGGCGGCGAGGGGGAGGGCGACCGCATGGGTGGCGGAACGGGCGACGGACCGGGCGTGCGGAAAGGCGTGCGGACGGCGGGCCCGGCGTGGGCCGAGGAAGGACTCGGGCACGGAAGCCCCAAGTTCCCGCTGTCCGTCGAAGGACCCGTCTGGCGGCTGGTCGACCGGCTCGTGCCCGGCGTCTCCAGCGTCACCAAGTACGCCCGCTACTACACCCTCTACGCCGCCGTCGCCGCCGAGGCAGAGCGGCGCGGCCTCGGCGCCGACGAGTGCCGCACCCTGCTGCGCCGCGCGGAGGCGCTCCTCGCCGCCGCCCAGATCGCCCGCACGCCCGGAGCCGTCCCCGCCGGGCTCTTCCCCCACGGCCACGACCGCGTCCAGCCGGCCCTCGCCGACGACGGCCTCGACCTGGACCGGGCGGCGCGGGACTACTCTCCCCGCGCCTGGGGCTTCTGGTCCCAGTACACCGCACCGGCCCAGATCCTCGGCGTCGTCACGGCCGGCCGGGACGGGCTCCGGCCCGGACGGCACGCCTGCCCCGCCGAGGTCCGCGCGCTCTTCGCGCCCCTGCTCGCCGTCGCCGGCTCGGGGCGGCCCGAGGCCCGGCCCGTCGAACTCGCCGAAGCCGGGGCCGCCGCGCTCGGCGAACCCTGCGAGGCCGAACGGGAGTGGCTCGCCGGCCTGCTGACCGCCACCGCCGGAGGGACGCACCGGCCGGACGCCTGGCGGGCCACCGACCGGACCCGACGGGCCACGCTGCGGGTCCTCGCCCGGTCCGTCGCCCTGCACGGCGGGGACTCGTACACCGGCGCCCTGCGGGAGACCGTCGCCTTCGGCCCGCTCCTCGCCGAGGACCCCGTCCTCTCCGCCATACCCGAGGCCGCCCGCTGGCGGGGCCTGCTGCTGCGCCACTACTCCGTCTCCGCCTGGCGCCGCCTCTGGGCCGGCCTCGTGGCCGAAGTCGGCGCCGAGGACGGGCCGGACGGCGGACGGGACCGCTCCGCCGCCGACCTCCGCGCCTGGCTCTGCGACCACCTGCCCGACGGCACCGCCGACCGGGAACTCGACGCCCTCGGCCCCGTCCACGACGGCTCGGGACACCCCCTCCCCGTGGAGCGGCGGCTCATGGCCGACCGGGACCGGCCGGAGCCGTGGCGGGACGTCCTCGTCCTCCTCGCCGGCGGCCTCCGCGCCCACCGCGCCGAGGACGGCACGCACCCCGCCGACCCGCTCGCCGCCCACGCCCGGCGGGCCTTCCTCGGCGACCGCCAGGAGTTCCTCGACCCCCGGTGGATGGCCGGCCTGCTGCGCGAGTACGGCCACCGGCCCGTGCGCGACCTGGGCTCCCGCCTCGTCGACGACATGCTGGCCCAGTCCCGGCGGGTCGCGCTCCGCAAGCTCCGCTACGACCCACGGACCGGCCGCCACCGGGTCTTCTCGCGCCTGCACATGCGCAACGACCGCTACTTCAGGCTCGGCGAGGAGTCGAGCGCGGAGATCGGCATCCGCGTCCACCAGCTCGCCTCGGTCGCCCGGCAGCTGGGCCTCTTCGCCGCCGACTCCACCCGGGGCGGCGCACCGACCCTGACGGACCACGCACGCACGAGCCTGGACGTGATGCCATGACCACAGCGGTGCACACCGGATTCTCCTCACCCGTCTCCCTCCTGTGGGACTGGGAGCAGCAGGGCAAGGGGCCCCTGCGGGAGTTCCTCGTCCTCGGCTACACCACCGACCTCCCCTTCCTCGAAGCCGTCGCCGTGCCGAGGGCCCGGGCCCTCGGCGCCCGCGTCGCGGTCCTCGGCGACGCCGGACACGCCCTGCACGACGCCGTCGACGTCCGCCTCGCCGGACGCGGCTACCTCCACGGCGTCGCCGCCTGCGACGGCGCCTTCCACCCCAAACTCGCCCTGCTCCTCGGCGACGACGCCTGCCGCGTCGCCATCGGCTCCGGCAACCCCACCCAGTCCGGCTGGGGCACCAACGACGAACTGTGGACCGTCGTCTCCACCGACGACGGCGCCTCCCACCCCCTCCTCGCCGATCTCGCCGACTGGCTGCAGGAGTTGCCGGACGCGGTCGCCATGGCCCCGTGGTGGGCGGAGCACCTGCGCCACCTCGCCGAGCTGCTGACCGTCCTGCACTGCGAGGCCCCGCCCGCCGACACCGAAGGGCCGGAGGTGGAGCTGGCGCACAACCTGCGCACGCCCCTGATCGCCAGGCTTCCCGGCACGCCGGTGGACGAACTCCGGCTGTACGCACCCTTCGTGGACCCCTCGGGAAAGCTGCTGCGCCTCCTGCGCGAGCGGATGACACCGGGGGAGATCACCCTCGGCATCCAGCCCCGCTGGACCAGCTACGACTCCGCCGGCGTGCGCAAGGCCTTCGACGGGCACCCCGCCGCCCGGGTGCGCGAACTCGCCGAGACCCGGACGCGCCACGGCAAGCTCGTCGAATGGCGCGTCGGCGACACCTGGCACGCCCTCACCGGCAGCCCCAACCTGACCCGGGCGGCCCTCGCCCGTGCCGTGGTCGTCGCCCCCGGCGACCCGGCGGAGGCCCGCCCCCGCAACTGCGAACTCGCCGTCATCGCCCACGACACCGCCCCGCTGCTGCCCGACGAGGGCACCGTCCGGCCCGTCCCGGAACTCACCGGCTCCACCGTGACGCCCCGGGACGCGACCGACGCGCCCCCGGCGCTCGTCCTCCTCGGCGTCCGCGAGCACGGCCTCCTCCTGGAGGCCGTCCTCGGCCGCCGCCCCGCCGGCGTCGAGGTCACCGTCGAGATCTCCACGGACGGCGGCGCGCCCGGCTCGTGGCAGCAGGTCGGCACGATCCCGGCCGACCGGAACACCGGCGCCTTCCCGTGGACCGCCGCCCCCGGAGCGGCCGTACGGGCGAGCTGCCGACTGGCCGACGGGACGTACGTCGAATCCGCCGCGGCCTTCCTCTACGACGCCGAAGGCTGCGCACCGCGCGGCGCGGCCGACACCGTGCCACGTCTCTCCGGCGGCTACGCCGTCGACGACCTGTTCCAGGACCCGGCCGCCGCGCGCCGCTTCGAGCAGGACGTCGCCAGGCTCCGCGAACTCGTCGTCGCGGACGCGGCGACGGGCACGGGCACGCCGGGGACCGGTACGGCGTCCCCGACGGTGGCCGAGTGCGCCCGGACGCTGGGACCGGAGCTCACCGAGGTGGCCTACGGGCCGCTCGCGGCGGACCTCCCCGAGCTGCCGCGGATCCCGGCACCGCGCCGCTGGCAGCTCTCGGAGTACGTCACGACGGACGAGGACGAGGAGTTCGAGGGGGACGAGGAGTACGAGGAGGAGGCCGCGACCGAGGAGGCCGCCCCCGAGGCGGCGCGGGGCCCGCTGCCCGACAGCGCCCGCGAGCAGGCCCGCGCCTGGATGGCCCGACTGGCCCGGCGACTCGCGTCCGAGGCGTCCGAGGCGTCCGAGGCGTCGGCGGGTGCGAAGGAGACGGAGCCCGCGGCCGCGCACCCCTGGTCACCGCCGACGACCCTGCTGGTCACCGCCCTGCACCTCCAGCTGCTCGCCGCCGGCGCCTGGGACGAGGACGACTACGGCTGGCGCGCCGTCACCGCCGACCTCCTCCGCGCCCTCGGCGCGGCGGAGCCGCGGACGGACCGCCCGGCGGACGAGAACCCGCCCGGGCCCCAGCGGCAGCGGCTCGACGCGCTGATCGCCGTATGCGTGTCCCTCCTCGGGCTGCACGGCGAGTTCGAGGGCCCGGATGCCGAGCCGGTCGCGGCGGCGGCCTGGCGCACCGGCCGGGGCGCGGTCGCCCGCGCCGAGCCGGAGCACGCGGCGGACCTCTACCTCCCGGCGGGCCGCCGGGGCGCCCCGGTGGCGACCGAGACCGACGTGGAGGCCCTCGGCAAGCGGGCCCGTGCCGTGCCGGACCCGATGACCGAGGCGCTGCGCGCGCTCGCCGCCGCCCACCTGGGCGCGCGCCACGAGTCCGGGGTCTGGGAGCTCACGGGCGAGTTCAGCAACCCGCAGGCGGCGTGCGCGAAGGCGGTCACGGTCCTGGCCGGACTGCCCGGTGACCCGTGGCCGGGGCCCGTACTCGTCCGCGCCCATGGCCGGGGCACCGGCGTCCCCTGCTTCATGGCCTGGAGCCGGCCGCTGCTCGTGCGCCGCCGGGGCAGGGTGTGGAGCAGTTTCCGCATCCTCGCCCCGGCGACCCCGCACGCCACCTTCCAGAACGGCGCGCCCCGCCCCACGGCCCAGGGCGCCCAGGCCGAGCGCGACCTCGGCGACCTCCTGGCGGCGGCCGGCCTGGACCCCGTCTCCGTCTTCGTCCACCTCCAGAGCTGACCGGGCGGCCTCAGGACGCGCGGCCGGCGGTCCCCTCCGCTTCGTGGAGGGTGATCGCCCCGGAGGGGCAGACGCCGACGGCCATGCGGGCGGCGGCGCGGTGGGCGGCGGGCGGCTCGGTGTGCAGGAGGAGGACGAGGCCTTCTTCGGGGTCCTGGTCGAAGACGTCGGGGGCGGTCATGGCGCACATGCCGGCGCCGATGCAGCGTTCCCGGTCGGCGGTCAGCCGGGGCGCGGGCGCGGTCACTTCGCGTCCCAGGCGACCGGGAGGCTCTTCACCCCGAAGATGTCCGCGCTCTCCGGGCGCAGCACGACCTCGTCGGCCGGCACGGCGAGGCGCAGGGTGGGGAAGCGGTCGATGAGCGCGCGGAACGCCACCCGCATCTCGACGCGGGCGAGTTGCTGGCCGAGGCACTGGTGGATGCCGTGGCTGAAGGCCAGGTGTCCGGCGGCCTGCCGGCCCACGTCGAGGGCGTGGGGGTCGGCGAAGCGCTCGGGGTCGCGGTTGGCGGTGTGGAACGAGAGGACGATCGTGGTGCCGGCCTCGATGGTCTGCCCGGCCAGCTCGACGTCCTCCAGCGCCGTCCGGTGGAAGGTCTTCGCGACGCTCAGGTACCGCAGCAGCTCCTCCACGGCCCCGTCGGTGAGCGCGGGGTCGTCGCGCAGCGCCGCGAACTGCTCCGGGTTGCGCAGCAGGGCGTAGGTGCCGAGGGAGAGCATGTTCGCGGTGGTGTCGAAGCCGGCCGCCAGGAGGATGAGGCTGATGCCCTTGAGCTCCTCGTCGGTCAGGTCGCTTTCGGTGAGTTCGCTGAGGACGTCGTCGGTGGGGTGCGCGCGCTTGGCGGCGACCAGCCGGGCGAGGTACTCCTGCGTCGCGGTGTACGCGGCGATGAGCTCCTCGTCGCTCACCTCGCCGCCCATGAAGGCGTCGATCTGCTCCTGGAACGACGCGCGGTCCTCGTACGGGACGCCCAGGATCTCGCAGATGACGATGGTGGGGATGGGCTTGGCGAAGGCGGTCACCAGGTCCGCCGACGTACCGCCCGCCTCCATGGCGTCGAGGCACTCGGCGGTGATCTGCTCGATCCGCTCGGTGAGCATCCGCATCCGCCGCACGGTGAACTTGCCCACCAGGGGCTTGCGGTAGCGGCTGTGCTCGGGCTCGTCCATGAGGAGGAACTCGCCGGGCGGCGCGGGCGGGAGCTCGAAGTCGACCACGTTCAGGAGGTCCTTGCGCGAGCTGAACCGGGGGTCGGCCAGGACCGAACGCGCCAGGTCGTACCCGGTGACCAGCCAGCCGGGCTTCCCGCCGGGGTGGGTGTAGCGGCTGAGGGGGCCGTGCCGGCGGGCGTCGAGCAGCTCGGCGGGCGGGTCGAAGGGGCAGCCGGTCCGGCGCTCCGTGGGCAGTGCCGTGACGGTGTGGACGGACTCGCTCATGATCACTCCGCATCTCGCGATATGGCGCGTTTGACGATGATCGAACGCTACGTTGCGTTCATGAAATCGTCAATCATAGATACGGATACATGCAGGTGGGAGTGGGGAAATTGATGCAATGGTGCGGGTTCGAACGCAACGGAACGTTGCAATGGTGGAAGGTGAAGGCGCGGTCGGTCGCCGAGGCCGGGGACACGTGCGCGCGTCCCCGGCGTCGGCGGGCCCCTCGGGACCGACACGCGTCCTACACGTGCGGCAGGGCGAAGTTGAAGCCCTGGGCGCTGTGCGCCCCGCCGTTCGGGCAGACCTGGGCCTCGCGGGGCGACACCGGCTCGTCTGCGTGTTCGGCGCGTCGGGAAGCGGCACGTCCTCGCTCCTGCGCGCCGGGCTGATCCCGCGCCTGCGCGACCCCGGGTACGCCGGGGAGCGCCCGGCCGCCGTGCGCATCCTCACTCCGGGGCGGCGCCCCTTCACCGCGCACGCCCCGGCGCTCGTCGCGTCCGCCGACCCGGCCCGCCGGCTCCGTGTCGTCCTGGGCATCCGCGCGGACTTCCGCCCGCGCTGCCTGGAACACCCCGGCCTCGCGGCCGCGGTCCGGGACGCGAGCCTTCCCCTGGGCAGGATGACCCAGGCGGGGCTGCGCGAGGCGATCGGCAGACCGGCCGCCGCGCGACGGCTCGTCGTCGAACGGGCCCTGACGGAGGCGCTCGTCGAGGAGGTCGCCGGCCGGGCCGGCGGGCTGCCGATGCTGTCGCACGCCCTCCGGGAGACCTGGCGCCGCCGCACCGGGCGTACGCTCACCCTGGAGGCGTACGAGCGGATGGGCGGCATGCGCGGCGCCCTCGCGCGGAGCGCCGAGGCCGCGTACGCCCGGCTGGACCCCGCCGAGGTCGCCGCGATCGGCGCCGGCGCCGACCGCGGCGGTGCGGCGCACGCGGTCCTCGAAGCGCTCGTCCGGGCCCGGCTGATCACCGTCGACGGGGACCGGGTCGAACTCGCCCACGAAAGCCTCGTCACGGCGTGGCCCCGGCTCCGGGACTGGATCGAACAGGACCGGGAGACGCTCCGCGTGCACCGCTGGCTGACCGAGGCCGCCGACGCGTGGGAGGCCGTCGGCCGGGACCGGGGCGTGCGGATCCCTCCCGTACGCCTCGCCCAGCTCGGCGACTTTGGGCCGGAGGCGGGCCGGGGCCGGCTCACCGCGCTGGAGGCGGACTTCATCGCCGCCGGCACCACCTCCCCGCCCGGCGGTCGCGCGGGGGCTGACGCGGCCCTACCCCAGGAACTCCCGCACGCCCCGCAGCCGCGTCCTCAGCCGCCGCCGCGAGGCCGCCCCGTCGAGGCGCACGTCGAGCGCGCCGGGCAGGCCGCTGTCGGCCCGGAGGCCGGCGGGCAGCAGGGCGGGATCGAGCCCGTCCCGGCGCGCGACCAGCACGCCGAGCGCGTATCGGCTGACGCAGTCGGGCCCGGCCAGGTGGAAGACGCCGGAGACGTCGGAGTCGGCGAGCTCCCAGAGGGCCGCCGCCAGATCCGTGACGTGGACGGGGCAGCGGACGTCGTCCGTGAACAGCGCCCCGTCGCGCGTCCCGGCGGCGAGCTCATGGACGACGCGCTCGTGCGCGGAGCCGCCGTCGCCGATGATCAGCGAGGTGCGGGCGACGACGGCGGCGGGATGCAGGAGCCGTACGGCGCTCTCCGCGGCCGCCTTCGCGGCTCCGTACGGGGTGATCGGATCGGGCGGCGCCGTCTCGTCGTAGTGCACGGCCGCCCCGGAGAAGACGGCGTCGGTGGACACGTGCACCAGCCGGACACCGCGCCGCGCCGTCGCCACGGCGAGCCGGAAGGCGCCGTCGGCGGTCACGGCCCAGTCGGCGCCGCCGCTGCCGGCGTGGACGACCACACGCGGAGCCACGCTGTCGAGCACCGCGTCGACGCGGCGGGCGTCACGCAGGTCCAGCCGGTGCCACCCGCCCCCAGGATCCCCGGGCGCGCGCGAGTGGTACGTCGCGACCGCGCCGCGCCCCGAGGAACGCGCCTGCCGCACCAGCTCGGACCCGAGGAAACCACTGCCGCCGATGACCAACGCCGTCATGCGACCACGGTAGGGCCCTCGGGATCCGACGCATGCATGCGGGAACGGTGGGAAGTTGCCCGGTGGACGACCGGCATCGCGCCACAACGGCCCGGGCCGGAGTCCGAGGAGGTGACGTCATGATCCCGATTCTGCTCGTACTGCTCCTGATCCTCGTGCTCTTCGGAGCCGGATTCGCCGTCGAAGTCCTGTGGTACATCGCCCTGGCCGTACTGGTCCTCTGGGTGATCGGCTTCTTCGTCCGCGGCCCGCAGGGACGCTGGTACCGCTGGTGACGAGGAACCGTCCTCAGCCCTCCACACCGGTCGCGGAGTGGGCCGATCCGACCGGCTTGGACTCCGGGGACCCGCGCTGGCGGAGGTAGACGGACAGGATGGCCATCGCGGCGACGGCGAGGAGTTCCGACTGCCAGTTCTCCAGCGAGCGGCTCCAGAAGTCGGAGGACGCGAGGTACGCGCCCCAGTCGAGCGGCGCCTGGAGCCCGCGCAGGCGCTGCCCGTTGTACGCCGCCAGGCCGGCGACGGACTGGGCGAACCAGGACAGGAGGAAGAACGTCGCCATGGCCAGGCCCAGGGACCGGGAGTAGAGGCTTTGACGCCAGTCCTTGGTGCCGGCCCAGCGCGGCGAGTCGGGGCGGGCGTGGTCGCCCATGTGCTGCTCGCGGTCGCTCTCGGTGCCCGCCCGTTCCAGGGGCTTCGACTCCGGTGAGCCGCGCTGGACGAGGTGGACGGTCCCGAAGACGTACAGGAAGAACTGCAGGAACTCCGACTGCCAGTTCTCGGTGACGTCGACGGCGAAGTCCGAGGACGTCAGGTAGGCGCCGAAGCCGACCCGCTGGAGTCCGTCGACGGACAACTGCTCGTTGAACTCGGCCCGTCCGGCGACGGCCTGGGCGGCGAGCACCACCAGGAAGGCTCCGGCGAAGACCAGGGTCAGGCTGTTGGAACGCCAGAAGCCCGCTCGGCCGGTGCGGCGGCCCGCCCCGCTTCCGCCGCTCACCGGTGCATCGCCCCGATCGCCGTGAAGTAGGCGAGTCCGCCCAGGACGATGACGACGATGCCGAGGAACACGGCCCTCATGCCGTCATCCTCCCTTCAGCGAGCAGCGGTAGGGCTCGTCCGTCGATCGCGGGACGCAGCCCGCCGCGGTGACCTTCCACCCGTCGTCGAACTGCGACAGGAACAGGGTGTCGCCCGCCGTGCGCAGCAGCGCGTCGCGCCCGTACACGTCGACGCCGAGCGCGGGGCCGGCCGGCGGCAGGCCGAGCTCGCGCAGGGCCGGGCCGCAGGGGCCCTTGGCGTCCTCCTCGACCTCGTCGCGGGTCTCGGGGGCGAGCAGCCCGTAGGCGGCGCGGTACTCCCCGGCGGCCAGCGCCGCGGCGAAGCGGCGACCGGCGGAGGAGGCGCCGTCCTCGCGCGCCGCGGACGCCCCGCAGCCGGACAGCAGGGCCGTGGTCAGCACCGCTCCGGCCGCGCGCAGAGGTAGCGACATGGCCTCACTCTGCCCGCGCGGGCCCGCTGGGGCCGCGCCGCGCCGCCGTCGGCGCCGCGGCCTTCACCCGTTCGCGCCCTCCGGCCCCCCGGCGTCGCCCGCGCCGAACCCCGCCGTGACGCGGAGCAGTCCTCCGGGGTCGTGGAGCGGGCGCAGGTCGGCGGACTGGAAGACGTTGGTCAGGGCGGCCTCGAGAGCGGTGCGCAGACCGGGGATCCCGGCCGCGGTCCCCACGTCGGGATCGCCGGCGTGGGCGGTGATGATGGGCCGGATGAGCCGGTCGGCGTGCCAGGAGACGACGACGGCCTGGCCGTCGCGGGTGGTGCTCAGGCCGCTGTCCGGCCCGAACCCGGCCTCGGCGAGCAGGGTCTGGACCTGGTGGAGGAGGTCACGGGGCATGATCGTCTCCGTCGGGAGCGGCCTCGGCGGCCGGGAACTCCAGGAGGTCGCCGGTGCGCGTGAGGGCGAACAGCCGGGCGACCTGGGCGCTCGCCGCGACGACCGACAGACGGCGCTGCCGGGCCGCGGCCAGCAGGCGGAAGCGCAGCAGGGTGTTGAGCCCGGTGGAGTCGCAGAAGGAGACGTCGGACATGTCGAGCGTGAGCGGGGTGCCGGCCCCTCCGAGGGGCAGGGCGGCGGTGAGCACGGCCTTCAGCTCGTCGGCGTTGTCCAGGTCGATCTCGCCGCCCAGCCGCACGGCCGTACCGGATCCGGTGGGCTCCGTCCGGTGCCGCAGCCGTCCGTCGGCGCCGCCCGTGGGGGGCGGGGGAGGCGGTGGGGTGGGAGAACGGGTCATGCCTCCTCCTGGGAGGGAGGGTCTGTTCTCCGAGTCTGCGCCTATGCCACATACCGGTCAATAGTTGCATGAAAATTTCTTCGCATGATCGGTCGGGGAAGGGGGAAGAATCCTGTTATGGAGGGCAACGGCGCACACCCGGGGTGGACGTTCCTCACCAGCCACGCGCGCGTACTGCTGGCGATCGCCCGGGACCCAGGGATCCGGCTGCGGGACGTCGCCGCGCACTGCGGCATCACCGAACGCACCGTGCAGAGCATCGTCGCCGACCTCGAAGCGGGCGGCTACCTCACCCGGACCCGGGCCGCCGACGGCCGCCGCAACGTGTACCACATCGACCCCGCCGCGCCGTTCCGGCACCCGGCCGAGGCCGGCCACGAGATCGCCGGGCTGCTCGAACTCCTCGTTCCCCGGCCGGATGACCCGGCGCGCGACGACGACGAGGACGCACACGCCCCGTGGAGCCGGTGACGCGCGGCGGGCGTCAGGCGAGGCCGACGACCGCGGCGGCGCGGTCGGGCGCGAGGGCGAAGACCCCGTCGGTGCCGGTCAGTTCGAGGAGCCGCCGGATCTGGCCGGTGAAGGGTCCCGCGAGCACGAGCCGTCCCGGCCGGCCACGCGCCTCCAGGAGCTCGTCGAGGAAGGAGGAGTCGCCGAACGTCACGCCGGACAGGTCGAGCGCGATCCGCTCGGCCTCCGCCGCGTACGCGTCGTCGAGCGCCGCGCGCAGACACGGCAGCGTGTCCCGGTCGAACTCCCCGCGGACGACCAGCAGCCACGTGTCCGGGGGAGCGGAGAGATCACGGGTGACCGTCGCGATGCCCCGGGACTTGTACGTGTGCGGGCCCGACGCCACGAAGCCCTGCGGAATTCCGTCCTCGGCAAACTCTGGGCTCTTCGTCACGCGGATCGCCTGGTTCCCGCAGAGACCGTGCCGGTGCACGCTGCCCCGTCCAGTATGCGCCTGCCGACGGCGCCCCCCGGCCGACCGGCCGGCGCGGTCTCAGCCGGACGGGCGCTCGGTGTCGACGCGGGCCAGGACGACGGCGCCCGAGGAGGGCGTGCGGTGCCGGACGGTGATGTCCCGGGCGAGTAGCGTCACCAGATCCCACCAGTACACGTACGGCCCGCGCCCGTTCGCGCCCGGAAGCGGCGGTCGGGCACCCGTCACCAGGATGTCGAGACCGTCGGACACGAGCCGCAGCTCCAGCACGCACGCGCCGTCGGCGTGGGCGACGAGCTCACTGGCGATCAGCGCGGCGTCGTCCTCCGACGCCTGGCTGACGGCATGGCCGTCGAACAGGGCCTCGTCGGCCAGCCGGTGCACCTCCCGCCGGGCACGCGCCGCGGCCCCGGGCCCGCCCGCGGCCCGGCATCGCCGCCGCAACCAGACCTCCACCCGTAGCACCTCCTCGAACGGCGGTCCTTCCTGCGCTCCCGCCCTGCGCCTGCCCCGCCCGGCGCCGCCGACGCATCAGACCCCCGGGGAATTCCGCCGCGCGCGGCCACCTCACGCCGCGGAACGGTCCGCGCGCAGGTCCCGGACGTACCGGTCGAAACGCGCGGCGGCCGTGTCGCCGGGCGGTCGGAACCGGGAAACGAACCCCGCGCGCCGCGCGACCGCCGCGGACGCGGGATTCTCCGGATCGACCTGGATCACCGCCTCCCGCGCCCCCTCGGCGGCCGCGTACCGGGACGCCAGGACGACCGCGCGGGTCGCCAGACCACGGCCCCGCCACGAGGGATAGAGGCCGTACGCGACGTTCACCTGGCCCGGGGCCAGACCCTCGCCGGCGAACCGCAGGTCGACCGTGCCCGCGAGCACCCCGCCGGCGCCCGCCCGGATGCCGAAGGCCCGGAGCGGCCCGGCGGATTCCACGGCCGGGCCGCGCGCCGCTACAGGCCGCGCAGGGCGGGCAGCAGGGTCGTCCGGGCCCAGCGGAGGAAGGGGAGTTGGTGGTCGCCGCCGATCTGGACGAGCGCCAGGTCGGTGAAGCCGGCCTCGGCGAACGGGCGGGCCGCCGCGAGGACGGCGTCCACGTCGTCTCCGCAGGGGACGCTCTCCGCCACGTCCTCCGGCCGGACGTGCGCGGTGGCCTGCGCGAAGCCGGCCGGCAGCGGAAGTTCGGCGTTGAGGCGCCAGCCGCCGAGCGCCCAGCGGAACTGCTCGTGCGCGCGGGCCCTGGCCGCGCCCGCGTCGGGGTCGTAGCAGACCGGGAGCTGGCCCACCCGGGGCTTGCCCGCGCCGCCGGCGGCGTCGAAGGCGTCGAGCAGTTCCCGTTTCGGCTCCGTGGCGATCACCAGGTCGGCCCGGCGTCCGGCGAGCGCGCAGGAACGCGGGCCGGAGACGGCGATGCCGATCGGCGGCGGGGGGTCGGGGACGTCCCAGAGCCTGGCGTCGTCGACCTGGAAGTGGCGTCCGTGCAGGGTCACGTACCCGCCCGCGAACAGGGCGCCGATGATCTCGGCGGCCTCGCCGAGCATGTCGAGCCGTACCCGTGCCGAGGGCCAGCCCCGGCCGACGACGTGTTCGTTGAGGTTCTCGCCCGAGCCGAGGCCGAGCCGGAACCGGCCCGCGGAGAGGAGCTGGAGGGTCGCGGCCTTCTGGGCGACCACCACGGGGTGGTAGCGGAAGGTCGGGCAGGTCACGTACGTCATGAGCGGGATGCGGGAGGTGGCCTGCGCGGCCGCGCCCAGGACGCTCCACGCGTAGGGGGCGTGCCCCTGGGAGGGCAGCCAGGGGAAGGAGTGGTCCGAGATCACGGAGAAGTCGAACCCGGCCCGTTCCGCCTCGACCACGTGCCCGACGAGCTCACGGGGGCCCGCCTGCTCGGTCATCATCGTGTAGCCGATGTGCATCATGTCCGGCGACTTGCCGGGACCCGGGGGTCCGAAACGGGCGTCATGGACATCCGGGCCGCCGGGCGCGTGCCGGCGTGAGCGGGCCCCCGGCGGAAGGGGATCGCCGGGGGCCCTGCCGTGGCCGCGGAGGGCCGTGGCCGCCGCGACGACCAGGACCCCGTCGCGTCACGGGCTGTGCGGTCCGTCAGCCGTGGCTGCCGCCGCCTTCGAGGGCGCTGACGAGCGCCGCCGAGAAGGCGTCGAGGTCGCGCGGCCTCCGGGAGGTGATCAGGGGGTGCGGCCCCGAGGTGTCGACGACGACCTCCCGGTCCGTCCACGTGCCCCCGGCGTTCTCCAGATCGGGACGGAGCGAGGGGTACGAGGTCACCTCCCGGCCCTCGGCGAGCCCGCTGTCGACGAGCAGCCACGGCCCGTGACAGACGGCGGCCACCGGTTTCCCGGCGTCGGCGAAGGCCGAGACCAGACGGCGTGCGTCCGGGTCCGTCCGCAGCCGGTCGGCGTTCAGCGTGCCGCCGGGCACGACGACGGCGTCGTAACCCTCCGCCGTCTCCCGCGCGAGGGTCGTGTCCGGCCGGACGACGGCACCGGGATCGCGGTCGTGGACGAGCGTCCGCACGGGCGCGTCCTTCTGCGCGGCGATCAGGACGCGGGCCCCGTTCTCCCGGAGGACGGACACCGGCTTCGTCAACTCATCCTGTTCGGTCCCGTAGTTGGTCGTGAGGACCAGTACGCTCCGTCCATCGATCGACACGGTTCGTCTCCTCTCCGGTGTGGCTTCCCGCTCCGGCGCCTCACCGCCGGGGCGGGGCCTCAAACGTCCCGTCGTTACCCCGCCCCGCGCCGCCGGTGGCGTCGAGGACCGCGCGGATCACCACCAGCACCTCCGTGGAGGACACCGGCGGGATCAGCCCCCGCTCCCTCAGCCACCCCGCCCGCGCCGTCATGACCGGGCCGAACGGCAGGCTCCGGCGCGCCGCCACGCACGCCCGCAGGCCCCTGCGTTCCAGAACCGCGAGGCTGGCCGCCACGCCGCTCATCGACGACTGGACGAGCAGCAGCACGCCGTGCTCCGCGAGGAGGGCGGGGGCGCCGCGGCAGATCCGGTCGAGGAGGAGCCGTCCGTCGGGGCCCGCGTCCCAGGCCAGGCCCGGATTCTGGGGCCGCCCGGGCGAGGGGCGGGCCGGTACGTACGGCGGGTTCACGGTCACGAGGTCGAACCGTTCGCCGGTCACCGGCGCCGCGAGGTCCCCGCGCAGGACACGGATCCGGCACCGGTGGAGCGTGGCGTTGAGCCGTGCCGTCGCCGCCGAGACGGCCGAGACGTCGATCGCCGTCGCCTCCGCGCCCCTGCGGGCCGCGGCGATGGCGAGGACGCCCGTCCCGGTGCACAGATCCAGCGTGCGCGCGCTCGGCCGCAGCTCCTCACGGGCGAGGCTCTCCATCAGCAGGGCCGTGTCGCCCTGCGGGGCGTACACGCCGGGTGGCGTGACCACGCGCATGCCGGCCGTCCTTCCGTTCAGGCCGTGACGGTCGTCTCCGCGAGGGAGTCGACCACGTCGGTGAGGCTCCGGTGCCGGCGGTAGACGGCCCGCTGCCGTGCGGCGCCCGCGCCCCGGACGCGGAGGCGCTGCCACTGGCGCAGGGCGCGTTCGGTGTCGCCGACGGCGTCGAGCCCCGGCCGCGCCCGGTCCACCAGCCGGTCGCCGAGCTCGACGGCGGGCGTCTCCCGCCCCGTGCAGGGGTCGAGGCCGAAGCCGGACAGGCCGTAGCGGGCGGCCAGCTCGTGGGCGAGCAGCAGCCGTCGGAGGGGCACCCGCGGCGCCGGCCGGCCTTCGAGGACCTCCGCCAGCAGCGCCATGGCCAACCCCCGTACCAGACAGGCCAGCAGGACGACGGTGTCCACGTCGGCGTTGGCGTCGGCGACCCGGATCTCCAGCGTCGGGACGTGCTCGGAGGGACGGGCGTACCAGTAGACCATCCGCCGGTCGAGCAGGGTTCCGGTCCGCACCAGCTCGTCCACGCGGGAGAGGTAGTGCGGCTCGTCGAGGTCCGGGGGCGGGCCGGCGGTCGGCCACCGGGCGAACTCGACCGAGCGCCAGCTGTCGAAGCCGGTGTCGCGGCTGTGCGCGTACGGCGAGTTGGCGGTGATCGCCTGGAGCACCGGCAGCCAGGGGGCCATGCGCCGGGAGAGCCCGAGCGCCACGTCCCGGCCCAGGGTCCCCACGTGGATGTGACAGCCGCAGACCGGACCGTCGACCACGCCGAAGCGGGAGGCGTACCGGCGCGCCATGCGCCGGTACCGCTCCGTGTCGGTGACGGTCGGCGGACGGGCGGGCGGCAGCACCGGAGTGCCGGTGGCCACCGGCCGGCACCGCGCCGCACGGGCCGCCTCGCCCAGGACCGCGCGCATCCGGGCGAGCTCGTCGCGCAGGTCGCGGCACGATGCCGTGGGCCGGGTTGCGGTTTCCACCTGGGCGTTGAACAACTCCCGCTGGACCTGATCCCCGAGCACATGCCGCGCGGAGGCGAGCACCTCGGGAGCCCGGTCCACGGGGGTCCGGCTGACGTGGTCGACGAGGACGAACTCCTCCTCGACCCCGATCGTCAGGATCTCCATGGTCGGCTCCTCGCGTCGGCAGGCCCCTACCCGACGCGCGCCCCGGCACTCGCCCGGTCGCGGCCGGCGCCGCGTCGGCGGAAGGTGGGCCAGAGGCGGGGGTGCGAGGCGGCCGTCGGCCGTCGTGACGGGCGAGGAGGCGTCGTGGCAGGGTTCCCGGGCTTCACCGAGGCGCTGGACGGACCGATGTACGTGGTCACCGCCGCGTCCGGGGCCCGGCGGGCCGGCTGCCTCGTGGGCTTCGCGTCGCAGTGCTCCATCGAACCGCCCAGGTTCGTCGTGTGGCTGTCCACCGCCAATCGCACCTACCGCGTCGCCCGTACGGCCGACCACCTCACCGTGCACCTGCTCCACCAGGACGACCGGGCGACCGCCGACCTCTTCGGCGGGGAGACGGGGGACGACGTGGACAAGTTCGCCCAGGTCGGCTGGCACGCGGGGGAAGCGGGCAGCCCCGTCCTCGACGGGATCCCCACATGGTTCACCGGACGGATCGAAGGCCGGATCGAGGGCGGCGACCACGTGGGCTTCCTCCTGGCCCCCGTGGCGGAGGCCCCGCCGCCGACGCGTCCGCCCCCTCCCCTCCTCCGCTACCGGGACCTGCGGGACCTCGACCCCGGGCACCCGGCCTGAGGCCGTCGGCGCCGCAGGCGGTTCGGGCCCGGCGGGGCGGGCAGTCGCGGCGTATCGAGCAGTCGACGCGACGGAGGGCGTGTGATGCCGGCTTCCCCGAACGACAAGGTTCCGCCGGCGCCGTGCCGGGAGGACGGCGGAGCGGTACGCCGTGCTTCCGGACGGGCCCGCCCGGACCCGCCCCGCCTTCGGCTGCTGCCGGAAGGACCGCTGCTCGTCGAGGGGCCCGCCGAGATCGTCATGCCGGACGGGACGGTGATCCGCTGCGACCGGCCCGTGATGGCCCTCTGCATGTGTCGCCGTAGCCTGCGGGCCCCGTTCTGCGACACCAGTCACCGACGCCGCGCCCGGCGCCGGGCGCGAGGTCCGGCCGGGAAGCCGGAGCGGGCGGAGCGGGCGGAGCAGGCGGAGGAGGCGGGGACGTCATGACCACGCCTCCGACCGCTTCCGCCACCGGGACCGAAGCCGCCCGGGCCCCGGAACCTCCCGAGGCACGCGGCGAGGTGTCGCGCGCGATACGGAGCCGGATGCTCGGCGGCGGCGGCGAGCTGCCCGCGCCGGCGGAGATCGCACGCTGCTCCCCGTACGGCGAGGATCTCCACCTCGCACTGCACCTCTGCTACGAGCTCCACTACCGGGGCTTCGCCGGCGTCCCCGACACCCTGGAATGGGACCCCGGCCTGCTGGAGGCGCGGGCCCTCCTGGAGCACCGCTTCGAGAGCGCGCTGCGCCACGACTGCAGCCCCCTCCCGGACGTCGGCGAGGCCCTCGACGCGCTGCTCGTCGAACCGGCCGACGGCACCGGCGTGCCGGACTTCCTGATGTCCCGTGGCGAGTCGTGGCACCTGCGCGAGTACGCCGCCCTGCGCTCCGTGCACCAGCTGCGCGAGGCCGATCCGCACCTGTGGGTCGTGCCCCGGCTCCTCGGGCGCGCCAAGGCGGCGATGATGGCCGTCCAGTACGACGAGTACGGCTGCGGGCGGGCGGAACGGATGCACTCCCGGCTCTACGCGGACCTGATGGCCGCGCTGGATCTCGACCCCTCGTACGGTCGGTACACCGACGCCGCCGGCGCCGAACTCCTCGCGGCCTCGAACCTGATGTCGCTCTTCGGCCTGCACAGGAGACTGCGCGGGGCGCTCGTGGGCCACTTCGCCGTCCTGGAGACGACCTCGCCGCCCGCCGCCTCCCGCATCGCCGCGGCGACGCGCAGGACCGGGGCGGGAGCGGCCGCCGGGCGGTACTTCGACGAGCACGTGGAGGCCGACGCCGTGCACGAGCAGCTGGTGCGCCGGGAGGTCGTGGGCGGCCTCCTGGACGACGATCCCGCGCAGGCCCCCGAGGTCGCCTTCGGCGTCGCCGCCACCTGCTTCCTGGAGGGCCGGCTGGGCAGCCGTGTCGTCGACGCCTGGGCGCGCGGCGAGAGCGCCCTGCGGACGCCGCTCGGGGAGAACGGTCGGTGACGGGGCACGGGCGTAACCGGTGGGGTGTCCGGTCCCGCCCGCGGAGGGCCGGGGCGGCAGATGGCGCACGTGCAGGTGGCCCGTGACGGGGGCGCACCCGCGGGACCTCGACCGACCCGGATCGCCCGGCATGCCCGGTTTGCCTTTCCGGGTGAGGGGCACGCGGACCTCCATGAGTTCCGGCCCCGAAGGGACGGGACGGAAGAGCGCGACTCCGAGAGAGAACGCGGAAGGGTGAGAGCCGATGTCGATCGGAATCGTCCTGGTCGTCGTCGCGGCTGTCGTCGTGGTCGGGTTCGCCGCCGGTGCGGCGGCGGACCGCCGGCGGCGATCGCGACTGCGCGACCGCTTCGGGCCCGAGTACGAACGGGCCGTCGAGGCGACCGGCAGCAGACGGGCCGCCGAGCGGGATCTGGACGCCCGCGAACGCCGCCTCGCCGGCCTGGAGATCAAGCCGGTGCCCGGTGAGGCGCGCGAGGAGTACGCCCGGCGGTGGATGCGCGTCCAGGAGGGCTTCGTGGACCGGCCCGGGGCCGCCGTCCACGAAGCCGACGACCTGGTGGCGGCCCTGATGCGCGACCGGGGCTACCCCGACGAGGGCCACGAGCAGCGGCTGCGTGACCTGTCGGTGCGGCACGGCCGGGCCCTGGAGCACTATCGGGCGGCCCTGGAGGTCCGCGCGCTGAGCACCCACGACGCCGCCACCACCGAACAGCTGAGGGGCGCGATGACGCACTACCGCACCCTCTTCGACGACCTGCTCGCCGACGGCGAGCCGACCGGCACCCGCCGGTCCTGACGCGGAGGCAGGAGAGATGCGACACCACGAGACGTCCGAGCGCACGTCCCGGGCGCCGGGTCGACGACACCGGGCGGACCCGACGGGGGAGCACCCCGAGCGGGCGGAGGGCCCTCCGCCGGCGCAGCGCCCCGACCCGCGGAGCGGCCCGGACCGGTCCGGGCCCGGGGCCACCGGTGGCGACGCGGCGCGCCCGCCGGAGCACAGCCCGACGGTCGCCCCGACCCCGTCGCGGCGGCCCGGTAAGGAGGAGGCGGACGGGCGCCGGCAGGAGGGCCCCCGGGCGCCCTCCTCCGCCCCGCCCGCGCCGCGGGGCCCCGCGCCCGGTCCGGCGGACCCGGGCAGCCCGACGGTCGCGCCGACCCCGCCCCAGGCCGACCGGCCGCGGCCGGGAGGGCCACGGCACGAGCAGCCGCCGCAGCCGCCTTCGCCGCCTCGGCCGCAGCCGCCTTCGCCGCCTCGGCCGCAGCCGCCTTCGCCGCCTCGGCCGCAGCCCCATGCTCCGCCTCGGACGCAGCCGCCAACGCCGCCACGGCCGCAGCCGCAATC